>JBCBHD010000012.1:0-7351 GCA_038526115.1 Pseudomonadota bacterium
ACCAAACAGCAAGCCGAACACTACGCCTAATCCAATCGCTGCAATCCCCACGATCAGCACGATCACGAAGATCGGCAGCACGTGGCCTTCGGTGATTTCCCAGCTGCGCCGGATCGCTTTCACCGGATTGCGTTCTCCGTCCACCGCCACAACCGGGACAATGACGACAAAACGGCAAGCGGCGTAAACAAAGGCTGCGAACGAAGCCAAGCCGACAATACCTTCACCAAACGATCCCAAAAACGAGAGGATCAGCTGAGCAATGCCGATTACAAACGTGAAGATGAAGTAGCCCACAAGCAGGAGCATAAAGACGCCAAGCAGGCTCAAACCGCTGCGAAAACCACCTGACAGAGCATCGCCAAAGCTGGCGAGCGTTCGGGACGACGCAGCGAGCGCCATCGCAGTTGACTGCACGCAATAGAGATACAGATAGATGAAGTAGGCAATCAGCAGCAGGAAAACGATCCCAGCTCCCATGCCCAGTGCATTGAGTGTGCTCGGATTTTCGAAACTGCCGCTGAAAATGGCAGCTCCACCACCAATCATACCAAACAAGACTGCGACCAAGGCGATCTGGAAAACCAGAAACACGCCCCATAATCCCATAAGCGGCCCGGCTCGGTCGCGGGCCGTCGCAATTGTGTTGGAGAACACATCGCCAATTTCAAGTTTCAAGCAGTAATCCCTCTAGCTCGTAGGGCAGTACCGAATGCGGTACTGCCAAAGAAAACTCGCCACTCTGCACCGGTAAATCCGGCACAAAGTGGCGATTTCCTTCAAACTCAATGCCGCAATGGCTTATTCAAAGACGTCGGAATCCACGCCGCCTTTGGGATCCGGGCCGTACTGGTTCGGTCCTGAAGTCCCTTCAAGGCACATAAACACCAGCACGATCAATCCGCCAACAATCGGAATGAAGCCGAGCAACACGAACCAGCCCGACTTGTCCTGATCGTGGAAGCGCCGGACTTGCACAGCGAGGCTCGGAATGATGATCCCCAGGATCAAGATCATTGAAAGCGGACCGTACAGGCCGCCAATCATCCCGGCCATGCCGAGAATGCCTTCGATTATGCCGACTACAATCGCCGCCAGAATGATGCCCAAGAAGAACATCCAGTATTCTTTACGACGCGAACGTCCCGAAAAATCGGCATACCGCTGAAGCGGCATCATCATCCATTCCATGATTCATCCCCCAATCAATTGGTTATGCCAAGCCACCACATCAAAGCAGACAACACAACCCGTATCCTGGGGTCTGGGCAAAAAAAGAGGCCCCGCCGACACTGGCGAGGCCCCCTTTTTGGCATTCAATGATCAGATGCTGATCAGAATTTGAAGCGAACCACACCACCATAGGTGCGCGGCTGGCTTGGGTAACCGGAAACCGTACCCGACTGTGCAACGCCATCGAAGACCGTGGTGATGTACTGATCATCAAGCAGGTTACGTGCAAACGCGCCGACTTCGAGACCACTGTTCAGCTTGAGGGTGATCGATGTGTTCACAAGGTTCACTTCGCGGCTGAAGATCTGGGTGTTGCCCAGCTGCGCGTTGAAGGTCGGCAGGCCGTTGTTGATGTCAGTATTGCTCTCGTGGTTGTAATCAATACGGCTGACCAGCTCTGCCCCGCTTGCGAAGACGTGGCTGTATGTCGCCGAAGTCGAAATCGCGAAGGCCGGGATACCAGCAGGACGCACACCTGTAAGATCGCCCAGAACACTGCCGGGGAAATCATCAAACAGCGGATCAAGATGCGTCATGGCGAAGGTGAGAACCAGGCCATCAGTTGGTTGGATCGTTGTATCGAGTTCGAAACCGCGGACCGACTGACTACCCGCGTTCTGCAAGGCAAAGCCTGTGCCGGTGAACGCAAGGCTCTGGAAGCCCTCGATGGTCTGGTCAAACAGCGCGATGTTGAAGCCGATGCCGTCGAACTGTGCCTTAAGCCCGACTTCATAAACCTCTGCTTCTTCCGGCCCTGCGAAGCGAGAACCTGAACTGAGGTTCGGCAAAGCAAGCCCTGCGTTGAGGATTGGCGAAGCCGGTGCGGCGAAAGTCGAGCCACCCGGTCCGGCAACAAAGTCCGCGCCCGATGGGCGGCTGTCGCGTGACAGGTTGACCGAGCTCGCTTTGAAGCCAGTCGCATAGCTGGCATAGACGTTCACGTCCGGCGTTACCTGCCATGCTGCGCGCAGCAGGTAGGTCAGCTCATCATCATTCGTACGGCCGTCTTCAACAGAGTTCGGAATGGTGAGGAATGGTGGCTGGAACTGGAAGCCTGCAAGCGGCAGGAGCTGGTTCACTGCTGGATCAGTTGCCGCTGCGAGCAATCCGGCCTGCACAGCTGCTGGCAAAGCCTGGAACTGATCACGAGTAGTGACCAATGGCAGGTTCGGATCGGCAGCGGTGGCGCCAGTGATAAAGGCATCAACAAAGTTGATCTGTGCCAGCGGATCGAAAGACGTCTGGCTCAACGCGAAATCTTTCGAATCGTCGGTGTAGTTAAACCCGGCTGTGAGAACGAGGCCATCGAAAGGCTCGAAATCGACCGTACCAAAGATCGAGTAGGAAGTGTTCTCCATCTCGAACACTTCCTGGGTCAGCAGCGGCGTGTTGAAGATGCTTTCCTGCGGAAGGCCAAAGCTCTGCTCAAGCCCGTTGAACAAAGTCGGCTGGCCAGTCAGCACGGCAACAGGGTCGGCGCCTGCGAGAATTTCGAAGAAGTCCCGGATCTGCGTACCGTTCTGAATGGCGCTATCCTGACGGATCGTCTCGTCAAAGTAGTATCCGCCAAGCAAGAAGTTGATCGGGCCATCAAAGTCCGAAGCGATCCGGAATTCCTGAGTGAAGGTCTTCACTTCCTGATCGCGGGTTTCGGTAGCGATGCTCGCGCTGGTGTAGTCGATATCCGAGAGGAAGAAGTTCTTCAGTTCGCGATATGCGGTGATCGATGTGACGCTGATCGGGCCGAGGTTCCAATCCGCCTGGATCGAACCGCCGTAATTGTCGACTTCGTTGGTCGGTACGAAGTTCAGGAATGCCTCGTAGTCGAAGAAGTCGTTGGGCGCACCGATCTGACCACCCACTGCGAGGATGCCCGGCACCGTCGGCCCTTGCACAAGCGTGCCGACCTGGCAGCAGACTTCATCGATACGCGAATAGTCAGCGATTGCCCGAATTTTGAAATCAGGGCTTGGCTCGATGAGCAATTGGCCGCGAGCCGACCAGCGGTTGCGGTTGTTCTGCTCTTCATCGAGATTGACGATGGTGGAGTAGCCATCACGGCGCTGATAGTTGCCGTCGATCGAGAACGCGATGTTCTCGGAGATAGGCCCAGTGATGTCGCCTTTCAAAACGACTGTGTTGAAGTTGCCATAGACCGCTTCAACGCTGCCACCGAACTCAAACTGCGGCTCACGCGTGACAACCGAGATCACACCGGCCGATGCGTTCTTGCCGAACAGAGTCGATTGCGGGCCGTTCAGAACCTCAATGCGTTGCACGTTGGGAAGATCGCCCAATGCCGCGGCAGAGCGCGAACGGAACACGCCGTCGATGAAGACGCCGACCGAAGGCTCGATGCCGAAGTTGTTATCGCCGTTACCAAAGCCACGGATGATGAACGTGGACGCTGATGACGTCTGCAACTGGCTGACACGCAGCGACGGGGTAACCGTCTGCAGGTCGAGCACGTCGCGGATTTGCGCGTTTTCGAGCGTTTCACCGCTGGTCACAGAGACTGAAATCGGGGTCTCTTGAAGCGTTTGTTCCCGCTTGGAAGCGGTGACGATGATGACGTTGCCCTCATCAGGTGCCGCTAGCTCGGTATCGCCATCTTGTGCAAAAGCCACACTTGGCGTGGTGGCAGCGACGGCTGCCGCGCCTGCTAGCAGGGTAAATCGGTACGACCCGGCAGCGCCGGTTTTATTAGAAAGCATGGAAGCTCCTCTCCTCAATCCCACGATCACAGCATACCTATGCAAGGCCGCATCCCCAGATACGTTCTGCCTGATCGATTAGCACTTCTATTAGGCGAGTGTTGCTTTCCTCACAAGCGCCAAACCCGCAGAGTTCCCGGTGGATTCAACCAATGTTGCATGTCCGTAACACTCGCGAGTCACTATGTTGCAACGCGGCATAGCACCAACAAAGCTTGCCGTAACGAAAGGGGTAGGCTACCGGCGCGCCAATGCTGCAACGCAGCAAGTGGAATTGCGCGTCAATCGCTGCACCGACTTGCCGTTCTGCCCAACTCCATTATGCGAGCTCCGCTCTCATTCTATTTCCGTTTTGGCCCCATGGGGCCACGCCAAGCGAAGGTCCGTTCATGTCCTCCTCTCTCCGTAACGTCGCAATTATTGCTCACGTTGACCATGGCAAAACCACACTGGTCGACCAGCTCTTCCGCCAGTCTGGCACCTTCCGCGAGAACCAGCGGATCGAAGAGCGCGCCATGGACAGCGGCGATCTGGAGAAAGAGCGCGGGATCACAATCCTGGCCAAATGCACCAGTGTTGAATGGGAGCACGAAGGCGAAACCACGCGCATCAATATCGTCGACACGCCCGGCCACGCCGATTTCGGCGCCGAAGTGGAGCGTATCCTCAGCATGGTCGATGGCGTCATCCTGCTGGTCGATAGCGCCGAAGGTGCGATGCCGCAGACCAAGTTTGTGACCGGCAAGGCGCTGGCGCTTGGCCTTAAACCCATCGTTGTCGTCAACAAAATCGACCGCCCTGATGGCCGCCCGCAAGAAGTGCTGGACGAAGTGTTCGATCTGTTTGCATCGCTCGACGCGACTGACGAACAGCTGGACTTCCCTTCCCTCTGGGCTTCGGGTCGTGATGGCTATGCCAGCGATGACGAGACCGCACGCGAAGGCGATTTGCAGCCGCTGTTCAAGCTGATCACCGAGCATGTCCCGGCCCCTGGCCTCGACACGACCGGCAAGTTCTCGTTCCTCGCCACTTTGCTCGACCGCGACAATTTCATGGGCCGCGTGCTCACCGGGCGCGTCCAATCGGGTACCATCAACGTCAACGATCCGATCCATGCCATCGATATGGACGGGAACGTGGTCGAAACTGGCCGTGCGACCAAGCTGATGAGCTTTGACGGGCTGGAACGTGTCCCCGTTGAAAGCGCAAAAGCCGGTGACATCATCGCCCTCGCAGGTCTCGAAAAAGCAACCGTCGCCAACACGATCTGCGATCCATCCGTGTCAGAACCTATCGCCGCACAACCGATCGACCCGCCGACGCTGGCGATGCGCTTTGCCGTGAATGACAGCCCGCTGGCGGGCCGCGAAGGCGACAAGGTCACCAGCCGCATGATCCGCGACCGCCTGCTGCGCGAGGCCGAAACCAACGTTGCCATCCGCATCACCGAAAGCGACGACAAGGACAGTTTCGAAGTCGCCGGACGCGGCGAACTACAACTCGGCGTGCTTATCGAAACGATGCGCCGTGAAGGCTTTGAACTCGGCATCAGCCGTCCGAAAGTGCTGTTCCGCGAAGAAGATGGTCAGCGCATGGAGCCGTATGAAACCGTCGTGATTGACGTGGATGACGAGCACTCCGGCACCGTTGTCGAAAAGATGCAAAAGCGCAAAGCCGATCTCAACGAGATGCGCCCATCGGGCCAAGGCAAAACTCGCATCACCTTCTCTGCCCCGTCACGCGGGCTGATCGGATATCACGGGGAATTCCTGTCCGACACACGCGGCACCGGCATCATGAACCGGCTTTTCGAAAAATACGGCCCTTACAAAGGCGCTGTTGGAGGTCGGAACAACGGCGTGCTTATCTCCAACGGCGATGGCGAAGCGGTGGGCTACGCGCTCAACATGCTGGAGGAGCGCGGCGAATTGTTCATCGGCCCGCAGATGAAAGTCTATGAAGGCATGGTGATCGGCGAGAACGCCAAGCCGGAAGACCTCGAAGTCAACCCGATGAAGGCCAAGCAGCTCTCCAACGTCCGCTCCACCGGCAAGGACGATGCCATCCGCCTGACCCCGCCCCGCCGGATGAGCCTGGAACAGTCGATCGCCTATATCGACGATGATGAAATGGTCGAAGTGACACCGCAAAGCATCCGCCTGCGCAAGGCGCTGCTGTGCCCGCACGAGCGCAAGAAGGCGAAGCGCAAGAAGGACGCGGCCTAGTCGAGCAAACCTTGCCTCTCGCGGTTCTCTAATACTTGGGGTTGATTAGGAGCCATGAATCTACTTTACTTCCCGAGTGACCATAAAAAGTACCTTTCTCCGCTTTATGCTTGCGTTCGTAGGCGGAGGAATAGTTCTTTGGGCTGGCTTTGCCTTGCTGCCCAGCCCTAAGGCGTGGACATCCGATGGAATCGCGGGCTGGCTGCAACATCCCCCTCATATCGCCGGCGCGATTCTGGCGAGCATTGCTGGTTTCGGGGGCTTTATGGGTGCGCAGAGATTTCTAGCTCCGCCCGATGGCCCTTCAAATGCCGATCTACTGGCCGAGATTAAGAGGCTCGAGGCAAGTGCGCCGCAAGGCGCACAATCCGATGCCTCAAAAATGGGCGACCAACTGCGAGAACTGCTCTTTTCAGGAGATGAGGAAGATCGCGCAGTCGTCGAAGAAGCGACAGCAGATGGCATTCAAGCCGCCTATGATGATCTCATTGAGAAGGCAGAGAACGGGGTTGAAAGGCAGGCAAGGCGCTACAAACAGGCGGCTCGTCTTATTGCGCCATTCCAACCCGGAAAAGCTAAAGAGGCATATGAAAAGGCAGTCGCGCTTGACCCCACTGATATTTGGTCATGGATCGAACTCGGGCGGCTGCGGGCGGTTTATGACAGCCTCGACAGCGCAGAACTGGCGTTCAAGAACGGTTTGCAACTTGTGAGCAATGAGCGGGACCGCATGGCCCTGCACGGGGAGTTTGGGAAATTGCTGTTTGCGCGCGGCGAACTCGCGAAAGCGCGCGGAGAGTATGAAGCCGCATCAGGAATCGCCGAAACTCTCGCGGAGTCTGAACCAGGCAATGTTGAATGGCAGCGCGATCTGTCGGTCAGCTATGATAGGCTCGGCGATGTCGAAGTTGCGGCAGGCAATCTGACCGCAGCTCGCGAACGCTTTGAGGCGGGTCTGATCATTCGCGAAAACCTCGGCAAGACCGAACCAAGCAATGCTGATTGGCAGCGCGATCTGTCGGTCAGCTACAACAATCTCGGCGATGTTGAAGTTGCGACGGGCAATCTGACCGCAGCGCGTGAACGCTTTGAGGCGGGTCTGGTCATTGCCGAAAACCTGACCAAGGCCGAACCGGGCAATGCTGAATGGCAGCGCGATCTGTCGGTCAGCTACAACAA
>JBCBHD010000012.1:7451-24343 GCA_038526115.1 Pseudomonadota bacterium
CTCGCCGAGGCCGAACCGGGCAATGCTGAATGGCAGCGCGATCTGTCGGTCAGCTTCAATAGGCTCGGCAATGTTGAAGTTGTGGCAGGCAATCTTACCGCAGCGCGTGAACGCTTTGAGGCGGGGCTGGCTATTGCCGAAAACCTCGCCAAGGCCGAACCGGGCAATGCTGATTGGCAGCGCGATCTGTCGGTCAGCTACATCAAGCTCGGCGATGTTGAAGTTGCGGCAGGCAACCTAACCGCAGCGCGTGAACGCTTTGAGGCGGGGCTGGCTATTGCCGAAAACCTCGCCAAGGCCGAACCGGGCAATGCTGATTGGCAGCGCGATCTGTCGGTCAGCTACGATAGGCTCGGCAATGTTGAAGTTGCGGCAGGCAATCTAACCGCAGCCCGTGAACGCTTTGAGGCGGGGCTGGCCATTCGCGAAAACCTCGCCAAGGCCGAACCGGGCAATGCTGAATGGCAGCGCGATCTGTCGGTCAGCTACAACAAACTCGGCAATGTCGAAGTTGCGGCAGGCGATCTAACCGCAGCGCGTGCACGCTTTGAGGCGGATCTGGCTATTGCCGAGAAACTCGCCAAGGCCGAACCGGGCAATGCTGAATGGCAGCGAGATGTTGTGGTGAGCCAGTTCAAGCTTGGGAATTTGGGGTTGCAAGAAGGTGATCCGGCGCTTGGGCTGTCTCATTTCCGCGAAGCCGAGCGGGTGATGGCGGCGTTGGTCCAAAAATGGCCCAACCATCCGGGTTTTGCGAATGATCTGTCTAGGGTTCGCAACTCAATCGCTCAACTTAATGATGGGGCGGAGCCTGAATAGACGTTCCTCTCATCCACTCATTCGAAACTCTGGCAAGTCGCGCGATTTTCCTACTTTGCCCTCGAAGGGTAGTTTTGATCCATGGCACCTTCCTGCGACCATAAAAGCAAATTGGCTAAGGTGACACTTTGCGGCCCGGTATTTTGCGATTTCCCTCATGATTACAAAGCTATGCGCGGGCGGCGAGCTTTTGCAAAACCCCCATTTGCGCGGTCTATGTCTCGTGTGCGAGCCTTGCTCCTTGGCGGTTCGCGGCTGGCAAAAAAATCACCTCGAACCTGTAACCACCCGCCCCTCGCCCGCGAACACTCCATGACACGTCGGCATTCTCGCCGATCCTTCCCTTTGGAGTATCACGCACATGTTTCGTCTTTTCGCCCTTATTGCTGTCATCGGTGCTCTCGTAATTGGCGGCATGCAGCTTTCCGCTCAGTCCGGCACGCAAGGCTGGCAGACCTATGACGAAGCCGAATTCATGATGGCTCAAGGCAAAGGCAAAACCATCGTGGTAGATGTTTACGCCGATTGGTGCCCGACTTGCCGGGCGCAGGCGCCGATTCTCGATGAGCTTCGCAAGGAACGCCAGAATGGCAATACGCTGTTCGTGAAGGTCAACTTTGACAAGGAAAAAGCCTTCCTGCGCACGCACCGCATTCCGCGCCAGTCGACCGTGCTGGTCTTCAAAGGCAAGAAGGAAGTTGCCCGCTCTATTGCGCAGACCAACCGCAGCGCCTTGCGCGGTGTGGTCCTGAACGCGCTCTAAGCGTCGCGATCGGTTCTTTCAGGCTGAACCCATGATCGGAAGTCTTGCCCTATCCTTCGTCGCGGGTCTTGTGACGATCCTGAACCCCTGCGTGTTGCCGCTGGTGCCGATCCTCGTCGCTTCGGCATTGGGGAAGAGCCGCATCGGCCCGCTCGCGCTCGCTGGCGGTCTGGTGACCAGCTTTACGCTGTTCGGTTTTACGGTGATCGCCTTCGGGTACTCGCTTGGCATCGACGAACAATTGGTGCGAACTCTTGCAGGAGGCCTGCTTGCGGTGGCCGGGTTTGTGCTGCTGGTGCCTCAGGCGCAGACCGCGCTTTCGGCGGCGGCCGCACCAATTGCCAATGCGGGTAATGAAAGACTCAGCCGGATCAGCGGAGACGGTGCAGGCGGCCAATACGCAATCGGCCTTTTGTTGGGTCTGGTCTGGGCTCCATGCGTCGGTCCAACGCTGGGTGTTGCCATCGCGGCGGCGAGCACCGGTGAAAACCTGTTGAGCAGTTTCCTGATCTTCCTCGTTTTCGGGTTGGGAGTGGCTGCGTCGATCCTGGCTTTCGCCTATGGCTCGCGAAAAGCACTGCGTGAACGGCGCGCTGTGCTTCAGACCCTCGCCAAGTATGGCAAGCCGATCTTTGGGATCGCACTCTTGATCGTCGGCCTCATGGTTCTGACCGGGTTCGACAAAGTGATCGAGATCGCGTTGCTTGATACGCTGCCCCAAGGTCTGATCGAGTTCACCACACAGTTCTAGATCCGCCCACGTCCAATCGCTCCTCTTTCCTGCTGCCTTTCGATCCGCCACACTTAGCAAGGGGATCGTAAGGGGCGAGTCGCCCACATGGTTTGGAGGGAACGGTATGAGCGATGGACCACGGGTCACCGGGCTAGGCGGTGTGTTTTATGTCGCGGAGGATACTGAAGCGACACGTGCATGGTATCGTGAGAAGCTGGGCGTCGATGGAACATACGGGCCGCAATTTGCCTGGGCGGATGATCCCAAGCAGAACCCCTATTCGCTGGTCAGCCACTTCAGCGACGATGAGTATATCAAGCCCGGCAAAGGCGGGTTCATGATCAATTTGCGGGTCGTGGATCTCGATGGGTTTTGCGAACAGCTGAAGCAAAAGGGCGTCGAGGTGCTCGACACCGCCGACGAAGGTTATGGTAAATTCGCCTGGATCCTTGATCCGAATGGAGTGAAGATCGAACTTTGGGAACAGGTGGCTGACGAATTGCCTTGAACCGTACCCGGCTCACCGAGTGCTCAATGCGGGTTTGGTAAAGCAGTGTTAACGTTAATTCTTGCCGGTCCATAAACCACCATTGAGCAATACCCCTTAGGCATGAAACGCCTTAAAACAGCTTCGATTTTGCCATTGGCTGCGTGCGCTTTGACGCTTGCTGGATGCGGCGGTGTGATTCCTGCGGGCAAAGCGCCAAGCTCTGGTCCTATCAGCAGCGCGAGCACCGCCAATAATACGTCGCGAGCGGCCTTGCCGCCCATTTCGCGAGCAGCGCCTGCCCCGCGCCGGGTCGCATCGCGTTCGGGCGATATCAGCTGTCTGGCGGAATTGAACGCTGCCGGAGCGCAATTCAATCCACTTCCGGATACATATGCGGCGCCAGGCTGCAACAAGCTTGGAACGGTGCAATTGTCAGCGCTTGCGGGCGACGATGGCTCGTTCGGGATCAGCAATGTCGGCCCGCTCAAATGCAGCACAGCCAATACCTTCAGCTCATGGGTGCGGTTTGGCGTTGATCGGGCCGCGCGCCAGATCCTGGGCAGTCCGCTCAAGCGGGTTGAAACAATGGGCAGCTATGCCTGTCGCAATGTTGCAGGAACCGAGCGTCGCTCGGCCCATGCCCGCGCTGAAGCAATCGACGTGTCAGCATTCGTGCTCGAAGATGGCCGCAGGATTGTCCTGAAATCGGACTGGGATGGCGGCACCGCGGCTGAGCGTGAATTCCTTCGCGTGGTACACAAGAGCGCCTGCAAGCGCTTTGGCACAGTGCTGGGCCCAGCCTATAATCAGGCGCATGCCGATCACTTCCACCTTGAAGGAACCGGTGCGAAATTCTGCCGGTAGAACTCCGAAGAACCAGCCCTTGATCTGACCAAAAGAAAGGCCCCGCCATCATGCCGCAGAGGCGCAGATGGCGAGGCCAAGGTTTCATCGGGCGCGGACCAGAGGAACTGACCGCTCAGACTTTCCGCTCAGGCGCGGATTCGTGACTCCATTTGCGGGCCTTCCAGCCCTGCTTCCAGCTTCAGCCTAACTGCCTCTGCGGCATGCCGAGCGCCAAGCTTGTTCATCATGTTTGCACGGTGAATTTCCACGGTACGGGGGCTGATTTCCAGTTCGCGGGCTATTACCTTGTTGCTGCTACCTTGGGCGAGCCAATCGAGGACCTCGCGTTCTCGGTTAGACAGGCTCGATATGCGATCACGCGCTTCAATCATGCGCCGCCGGGCCTGACCAAAGTCTTCGGCCTCTTTCTCGATCCGAGCCAGGCACCGACCGAACCGTTCCGGGTCAAGTGGAAGAGAGAGATAGTCGAGCGCGCCGGCTTTGATGGCCTCTACGATACGTGTGGGGCGCGGCTGTGCATCGACCGCGATCAAGGGCAACCAGATCCCCAAGCGACTTAGTCTTTCCAGAATGGTCGAAACCCCGCCATCCTCCACTGTGTCGCGGGCAACGATAATGCCCTCTCGCGGCGGATGAACCGAAAGCTCGGAAAGATCACCATAAACCTCTGAATGGTGACCCAGTGCGAACCCGACGCGAGCCAACTCAGCGCGATTCCGGCTGGACGCATCAATGAAGTGGAGCGTTGCTTTTCTTTTCATGCTTAATGGATGAGGGGAAACGCTCAGGAATTCACGCAAGACCTATTCCGTTCCGGAGCAATAGGTTGTTTAGGTTCTTGGAACCCTCTGAATTTGAGCCAAAAACAACGATCCGAAACGAATGCGACTAATCCATTAGTTTACGGGAAATCCCTTTTCGGCCTATCTCGCGTATGCGCTACTTCGTCTCAAAGCTGTAATCGGGAAGCGAATTGAACGCATTTCGCAACGCGTCTCCCCAGCCAGAAGAGATGGATTCGAAGTAAGCGTCATCCTGTGTCACGCGATGTTCGTGGTGAGGCGAGAATTCGTCTTTCTTGATCACCAAAAGGTCCAACGGAAGCCCAACAGAAAGATTGGCCTTCAACGTGGAATCAAATGACACCATCAGAAGCTTCGCTGCATCTTCAAAGCTCATGTTGCGGTCGTAGCCGCGGATGATGATGGGTCGCCCGTACTTTGTCTCGCCAATCTGAAAGAACGGCGTATCGGCGCTGGCTTCGATGAAATTGCCTTCAGGGTAGATCATGAATAACCGCGGCTCCATGCCCTTGATCTGACCGGCGACGATGATCGATGCGGTGAAGCGTCCTTTGCCGCGATCCCCGTTCGCTTTCTGCGCTTCATCAATGGTCTTGCGCAAAAGACGGCCAATTTCGGTCACCACATTGAACATGGTTGGGCCATTTAGAAGAGTGGTTTCGCGCTCATCAGGCTCCTTTGTCCGCTCCTCCAGCTGGCTGATCACCGCCTGAGTGGTCGCAAGATTACCAGCCGTCATGACCGCAATCATCCGTTCGCCCGGAACGCTCCAGTGAAACATCTTGCGAAACACCGAGATGTTGTCGACGCCCGAATTGGTGCGGGTGTCGCTCATCAACACCAGCCCTTTTTCCAGCACCATGCCAACGCAATAGGTCATGAAGATTCTCCGTAACGCCGGCGCAGCCGCTACCGGAATGGATCAGGCGTTGGAAGCCTTATTGATTGTGCTGGTGCTGCTCGACTGCAACTCCGACGGTGAGCTGCTGCTCGCTGCTGCCGAAGCTTATTCCAGTGACAGGCGCTGCGTCTGTGTAATCGCGCCCTGTTGCCACACGGACATAGCGTGGGTCCGGGCTGATGCCGTTCGAGATATCGAACCCGACCCAGCCGAGGCCATCGATATGAGCTTCGGCCCAGGCGTGGGTCGCTTCTTGCTCGATACGGTCATTCATCATCAGGTATCCGCTGACATAGCGCGCTGGAATATCCGCAGCGCGCGCGGCCCCTATGAAGATATGCGCATGATCCTGGCAGACTCCGGCTCCATGGCCGACAGCCTCTTCAGCGGTCGTACCTGCTTCGGTGGTGCCAGTCTGGTAGCTAACTTCATCAAGGATGCGAGCTGAAAGCGCGTGCAGATAATCCAGCTTCGCTCCCTCTTCCGGACCGGGAATGTCGCGCATCAGAGCACGCAGTTTCGGCCCCGGTTTGGTCAGCTTGGTCTGCCCTAGAAAGCTCCACAGTGGCATATGGCCCGAATGGCGCCCGATAACGCCTGATTGGTCCTGCGTCTCAACCGTTCCGCTGCATGTGACGGTAACTTCGTTCGCCCCGGGTTCAACGGCGATCAGGGTGACAGTGTTGAAGTTCTGATCATCATATTCCAGCTCTGGCTGAGCATTTTCATACGTCATCTGCCAGTCGATAATCTGCTGGCCCTGCGTCTCTTTTGGCGTCAATCGAAGCCGCTGGAGGCCATGCACAACTGGATCCGAGAAAGCGTAGTGCGTTGTATGGCGGATCGACAATCGCATGGTCAGCTCCCTCAGGCCAGAAACCGGTAATCATCGGCGATGGCGTCCGCGATGGATGCATTGCGAGCCATGAAGTCGACCAGAAATTCGTGCAGCCCCTGATCGAATATCTCGTCTACCGAGATATCGCTGATATGCATGTCAGCATCCCGCATCAACTCGTTGCACCTACCCTCAACCCCATGCATTTTCGCCAGGGAGGCAAGGCTGGTTCGCAACGCTCCGCGACAAAAGGCAAGACTGCGCGGGAACCTTTCATCAAGGACAAGAAACTCGACGATCCCTCGCGCATCAAGTTGTCCGGCGTGGAGCCAGCTGTACACCCTTGCACCCGCGACAGAGCGCAGGACCTGTTCCCACTGCCCGCTATCCATGCTGGACCCGACATAGGAAAGCGAAGGCAACAGCAGGTAGTACTTGAGATCGAGGATCCTTGCGGTGCTCTCTGCTCTCTCGACAAAAGTGCCAGCGCGAGCAAAATGGAATGCTTCGTTGCGCAGCATCGACCCTTCGAACGCGCCGTGGACCTGAGTTCCGGCGCGCCGGATGGTCGAAAGGACATTGCCCACTTGGCCCTGGCTAACCGGACGAGACAGCATTTTGTCCAGCTCCATCCAGCTTTCGTTGACCGCTTCCCAGACCTCACTGGAGATATTCGTACGGGCAACACGGGCATTATGGCGCACTGAGCCCAGCATTTCGCGCACATTGGCTGGATTGGCTTTGTCGCGCAGAATGAAGTTCCAGACTGATAAGCCGTCATAGCCTTCATTGCTGGCTTCATAGGCTGATCGTTGACCGGACGTGGAGATGACTGAACGCCATTCATCCTTTGCTGTCGCCAGATCACGAGTCAGCGCCATACGCATACCCGCTTCGAGCAAGCGCGCCGTGTTTTCTGCCCGCTCAAGATAGCGGAACATCCAAAAAAGTCCGTTTGCGGTCCGCCCTAACATCAGTCCTTCAACACCCAGGTGTCTTTGGTGCCGCCGCCTTGAGAAGAATTCACGACCAGAGATCCTTCCTTCAACGCGACACGGGTCAAGCCGCCCGGCGTTATCTCAATCCCGTTGGGCGACACCAGCACATAGGGCCGCAGATCGACATGACGCGGCGCAAGGCCTTTCTTGGTGTAGATGGGACATGTCGACAAAGAGAGTGTCGGCTGCGCGATGTAGTTTTCAGGATTGGCTTCGAGCTTAGCGCGAAACGCCTTTATCTCCTTTTTGGTGGCCGTCGGCCCGATCAGCATGCCGTAGCCGCCCGAGCCGTGAACCTCTTTGACCACCAACTCTTCGAGATTTTCGAGCACGTAGCCAAGGCTGTCGGCATCCGCGCAGCGCCATGTCTGCACGTTGGGAAGCAACGGCTTCTCACCCGTGTAGAATTCAACGATCTCCGGCATGAAGCTGTAAATTGCCTTGTCATCGGACACGCCCGTTCCCGGAGCGTTGGCAATCGTGATCCCGCCTGATCGATACACATCCATGATGCCTGGGACGCCCAGAACGCTGTCCGGTTCAAACGTCAGCGGATCAAGATAGTCGTCATCGACCCGGCGATAGAGAACGTCGATCGGTGTGTAACCACGCGTGGTGCGCATTTGCACCCGGCCATCCACCACGCGCAGATCGCCGCCTTCAACCAATTCTGCGCCCATTTGATCGGCAAGAAACGCATGTTCGAAATAGGCCGAGTTGTAGATGCCAGGCGTAAGCACTGCGACGGTGGGCTTCCCGGAAGTCATTGGCGGAGCGCATGCGGCCAGTGACCGCGCTAGCCGGCGCGGGTAGTTGGAGACCGTTTCCACCCCGATTTTGCTGAACAGATCAGGAAACATCGACATCATCGTTTCCCGATTTTCCAGCATGTAGGAGACGCCGGACGGTGTCCGAGCGTTGTCTTCCAGCACGAAAAACTCGTCCGGCCCCGTCCGCACCAGATCGATACCTACGATATGTGTGTAGATCCCGCCCGGCGGCGTGAACCCGACCATGTGAGGCAGCCAGGCATCGTTGCCGCGGAACAGGCGTTCTGGCACGCGCCCTGCGCGAATGATCTCCTGCCTGTGATAGAGATCGTAAAGAAAGCTGTTGAGGGCCCTTACGCGCTGCTCAATCCCGCGTGCGAGCTTTCGCCATTCGCGCGCAGTGATGATGCGCGGCACCATATCGAAAGGAATGAGCCGTTCTTCGGCCTCATCCTCGCCGTAAACATTGAAGGTAATGCCTGTGCGACGGAAGCTATCGTCCGCTTCGATATTCTTGCGGCGAAGCCAGCTCGCCTCCTGATCATCATACCATTCGCAGTAGTCGGCATAAGCGGGGCGCGTCTGTCCGCCCGCATCATACATCTCATCGAAGTTTCTGGGTTGCCCCGGTTCGTCGCCGACCATTTATCCCCGCAGGTGAGAATGGATCACGGGCAGTCACTGTAACCGCGCAATTTCAAAAGGAAAGGTTCAACCGCGTTCTAGTTCCGCAAGCACTGTCTGAATAACCTCAGGTGCGTACGTAAATCCCATATGCGTGCAGCGAACTGCAATCGCGCGATCGCGTTCACCTGGTAATCCCGCTGCACATCGTGGCGCAATCGCGCTGTCATAGGGGCTCCAGATGGCGACTGTTTCAACCGGGGGTTTTGCCTTCATGTCGGCATCGATCGGTGGGCAATCGACCCGGTGCCCGGTGATGAATTGATAAACTCGCCAGACATTGTTGGCACGCGGGCTGCCTGAAAACGGCGAGCCCATAGTGATCACCTTGGCCACAGCATGCGGATGGCGATGGGCCAACTCACGGCCAAACAGTCCGCCAAGGCTCCATCCGAGCAACACGACCTTTTCGCCTTTGCGTTGGTGCAGGTCCAGCAACCGCTGTTCCAATTGCGCAAATCGCTCGGGCGTCGGCCCCCAATTGCGGCCTTCCAAGCCCCAGCGCTTGGCCTCGTGTCCGGCGCGTTCGAGTTGCCGCGAGAGATAACGCAGCTTTTGTGGCCGCGCGGCAAAGCCGGGAAGGATCATCACGGTTCGCGGAGTTTTGCTCGCTGAGACATCAAGCTTGCGGACCATCCGGCGCGCAGGCTCGGCCAGAATGTCGAGCTCAGCCAGCAGGCGCAGCGCATGAGGCTTTCCGTGCTCTTCGTCACCGCCATCCTGCCTCGCAAGCGCAATCCGGCGCGCAAACTCAGTCTCGCTCCAATAGAGCGAGGCTTTGCTAGTTAAAGGCGCGCGCGATGCCATTACGTCACAGATCCGATCTCAGCAGCTTTCACAAAAACGAAACAGTCAATTTGAACTGTAACGTTTAGCCCTGAGCGGTGAACGGATCATGAAGCAATCGGTTTCAGTGTTTGTCGGAATTCGGTTTCGATTTCAGTGAAGCACTCTCAACCAGACATAGCGCATGCGCCTTTACTCGTCGCAATCGCCAATCCGCTCATGCTTTGACTTCACAGTCATATCGACATTCATCCCGGCCATGTTGCCACTCATCTTCATGTCGAGGTCTGACGAAGTCGGCGAAACAGTCCCATCCATTTCCATCCGCATGGACCCGCCATCCATTTTGCAGACCATCACCGCGTCGAGATCATTTCCAGCGAGTTCGAATTTTTCGTAGCTGCAGTCACCCTGCTGCCCTTCTTTCATCATCCCTTCGAAGCCGGCTTCTGCCTCCTCTGGAGTGATGCAGTATTCGACATCTGTATCGACCCCGGCCACCTTGGTACTGGCGCGATATTTGCCAGCCTGAGGCTGCATGCCGCTCGCCTCGGCGACCTGAACAGCTTCATCAATGCTTACGGCGCCATCATTGTCAGTATCCGCATCTGCGGTCGTCACATCATTACCGCCGCAACCTGCGAGCGCGACTCCCATGGCCGCCATCACTGCTATCCGCTTCATTTCCAATTCCCCTCTAATCAAACCTTGCCGGACCGACATCATGAACAATCACCCAACCGGCGGTTCACCACGCGCATTGTGATCGATCCCGGACCCATGCCCATATCGCCAGACATCGTCATGGTGACGTCGCTGGATGTGGGTGAGCCGGTTCCTTTCATCACCATCGTCATCGGGCTGCCGCCCGCGTCACATGTCATCTCGGCATCAATCTTGCCGCCTGTCGCATTGAAACGCGTATAGCTGCATTCGCCCTGCTGTGATCGGTTCATGACAGACCGAAAGCCCTCTTCCACCTCTTGCTGAGTGAGGCAGAAGTTGAACTCCTGGTTCATCATGTTTCCAATCATTCCCGCCATTTCGGGCGGTGCATCTGGCATATCGACTGATTGAACAGTGATGTTCGCCGAGTATTGGCCGGGCAGCGGCTTCATCTCGGCATCGATCTGCTGCGCTGTGGAAGCGGTGCCGATAGCCAAAGCTGCGGCCAAGCCAGCGCCGCCGATAATCCACGTCTTCAATGTGCATCTCCTCTGCAATCCTGATTCGATGCGACCGTATCTGTTTTCAGTACGCTAGACCGCTGCATGCCACTTCACAACGCCAGCTTTGTGCTCCATATGTTCGCGCATGAGTGAGTTGATTATCCGCCGCGGTCTCGAAGAGCCCGAAACCGGCGAGGAATTCGTCCCGCACCGCCCCAACCGCCCGGAAAAAATGGACGGCGGAAAAGCGTTCAAACTCGTTTCGGATTATGAACCTTCCGGCGACCAGCCGACTGCGATTGCTGAACTAGTTCAGGGCGCGCGCGACGATGATCAGACCCAGACGCTGCTGGGTGTGACAGGTTCAGGCAAGACCTTCACCATGGCCAAAGTGATCGAGGAGTTGCAGCGCCCGGCTCTGATCCTTGCGCCCAACAAGATCCTCGCCGCGCAGCTCTATGGCGAATTCAAAAGCTTCTTTCCCGATAACGCGGTCGAGTATTTCGTCAGCTACTACGACTACTACCAACCCGAAGCCTACGTCCCGCGCTCCGACACATACATCGAGAAAGAGTCGAGCGTGAACGAGGCCATCGACCGGATGCGCCATTCAGCCACACGTGCACTGCTCGAACGCGATGATGTGATTATCGTCGCCTCAGTCTCATGCCTTTATGGTATCGGCTCGGTCGAGACCTATTCGGCGATGATTTTCGACATCAAGAAAGACGATGTCGTCGACCAGCGTGAGCTGATCCGCAAGCTGGTCGCGCTTCAATACAAGCGAAACGATGCAGCGTTTGCGCGCGGGAACTTTCGGGTTCGCGGCGACAATCTGGAGCTGTTCCCGTCGCACTATGAAGACATGGCGTGGCGGATCAGCTTCTTTGGTGACGAGATTGAAGAAATCAGCGAATTCGATCCGCTCACCGGCAAGACGGGCGCAAAACTCGACAAAGTGCGGGTTTATGCGAACTCACACTATGTGACGCCTGGCCCGACGATGAAGCAGGCGACCGAGGCGATCAAATTTGAACTTCAGCACCGGCTCAAGGAACTGGAAGAAGAAGGCAAGCTGCTCGAACACCAGCGGCTTGAGCAGCGCACCAATTTCGACCTTGAGATGATCGCCGCCACTGGCAGCTGCGCGGGGATCGAGAACTATTCGCGTTTCCTCACCGGGCGCCTCCCCGGGGAACCGCCCCCCACACTATTTGAATATCTGCCTGAGAACGCGCTGTTGTTCGTGGACGAAAGCCATCAGACAGTGCCGCAAATCGGAGCGATGGCGCGCGGAGACCATCGGCGCAAACTGACGCTGGCTGAATATGGCTTCCGCTTGCCATCGTGCATCGACAACCGCCCGCTGCGCTTCAACGAATGGGATGCCATGCGGCCTCAGACTTTTGCGGTCTCGGCGACGCCGGGCAACTGGGAAATGGAGCAGACGGGCGGCGTGTTTGCCGAACAAGTGATCCGGCCCACCGGCCTTATCGATCCACCTGTTGAGATCCGACCGGTTGAAGATCAGGTGCAGGATTGCATTCAGGAATGTCTTGCGACAGCCCAAAAAGGCTACCGTACGCTTGTTACCACGCTGACAAAGCGGATGGCCGAAGACCTCACCGAATTCATGCACGAGGCGGGCGTGAAGGTCCGTTACATGCATTCCGACGTCGAGACGCTGGAGCGCATCGAACTGATCCGCGACCTGCGCATGGGCGTGTATGACGTTCTGATCGGGATCAACTTGCTGCGCGAAGGTCTCGACATTCCCGAATGCGGGCTGGTCGCGATCCTCGATGCGGACAAAGAAGGGTTCCTTCGTTCAGAAACCTCATTGGTCCAGACCATCGGGCGCGCAGCACGCAATGTTGATGGCCGCGTGATCCTCTATGCCGACCGCATCACCGGCAGCATGGAACGTGCCATGGCGGAAACCGATCGTCGCCGCGCCAAACAAGAGGCCTACAACGAAGAGCACGGCATCACCCCGCAAACGATCAAGCGCGACATTGCCGATATCGTCGCCCACACCGCCTCGCAGGATGGCGTGACGGTCGATACCGGTGACGAAGAGGTCAACAATCTCGTCGGCCATAACCTGCGCGCTTACATCGAGGACCTCGAAAAACGCATGCGCGACGCGGCGGCGAACCTCGAATTCGAAGAAGCAGGCCGCCTGCGCGACGAAATTCGCCGACTGGAGAACGACGAACTGGGCCTGCCGGACGAAGAGAAGAAAGCGCCCAAGGTAGGACGTTCGGACGCTGGCAGACCCGGCACGCGCAAGACGCGGTATGGCAAAACGAGATACAAGCGAATGGGCGGCAAGCCCTAGTCAGCTAGACAACCACACGCGCCTGCGATTCCACAACGAATTGATAAGGGATCGATATGCCGGGTGCGAAACCTGTTCTTGAGGCGCTTTGGGTGATGACCACTTCGATATGATCACCCGCGATATAGCCTGGCCCGACGACATCGCTGAGATGCTTTAAACCAGCATCTGGCGAGCCACTATAGCTCGCTTCGCGATAAAGCCGCTTCACGCCTCCGGGCAAGTGCACGAACATCTGAACCCGCACCAAGTCGCCATCGCCAAGCTCGGTGAGGTCTATCCATCCAGTCAGATCAAACGCGGCCGTTTGAACGTCGACAACCCGCGCATCATCCGCTGCAGAAGCGGTGAACACTTCAGCTTCATAAACAAATATGCGTTTCAGATCGCTCGGAAGTTCATGCGTGTGTTCAGGACATTCAGGCACTGGCACTGGCACGGGGACAGTTGGCGGGGTTTCCGGTGGAATGGGCGTGCTCGGCGGCGTCTCAAGGATCTTGATGATCCTTCGAAGCATGTCTTCTATGTCATGCATCTCATCCTTGATTGACTTGGGCGGCACAGTTCGTTTGCCACGATGGCCATCGCTGCCAACCGGGTGCAGCTCGCCTTCTGGTGGGGTGACCACAGGTGCGACGGTCCCGTCACAATCCCATTCGGCGTTGTAGAGCGTCAGTCCCAGCAGCTTGGTCAGACATTCGATCCGTTCTGTGAGCTTATGGACCGTGGTTGCAATCGGTTCTCCGCGATCGACTGGATTGACGAAGGGATCGGAGACGATCGCCTCTGGATCCGGGCGAGGAAATGACTGACCGGTCAGCAGTTTCCAAACATGTTCAAGCTTGCGTTCAATATCCCACGAGTACCAAAGCACGGATCCGGGCAGCGTCGGCTCAGCCACCGGGCCTGTCACGGGCGGAATTTTGCCTGCACCGCTCTTGGTCTCATCTTTGACGAGCGGAGTGCCGAGGACTTGGTGCAAAAACCGTTCGATCTTCGCTTCAAGCTCATCAACATCATCCTTCAGGCCATCAATCGGATCATCTGAAGGCGGCAGAGCTTCCTTGATTTGAGGAATCAGGATCAGAAGATCCTTCAAAACCTGTTTCGGGAGCAGCTCGGTCAGAAACTCGAGGACTTTCTGAAGCCCCGTGATGGCCAGATCGAGCACTTTTGAGATCACATCTTGCAGAGTGATTTCACCGAGTGCGTCAATCGCGCCACCGGCAAGCGAAGCGAATTGCGCTTCGATCATTTTGGTGGTGGCGGAAATGTTGAGTGCCTGATTGGCTAGCTTGGCTTGCTCAGGCACTTCGAGAAAATAGGTGAGAACTTGCTCAACCTCGTCACGCATCGCGCCAAAGTTCTGTTTCAGCGCTTCCTGCATGACCGAAGACGCTGCGCCTTCCAGTGCAAGTCCCTCCGCCTGATCGAAAGCCTCCTGCATCTGTTTCAGGAAAACAAAAATCTCGCCGTCTTTGTCAGAATTCACTGGTCCGCTCCTCAAGAAACTGCGGTTTCACCGCAAGAATGTTTGGACCCTCAGTCTTCGGGCTGACCGCCGAATGTTCGTGTGATCGTGCGCGCGCAATTGCCCCAGTCTGTCACACTAGATGTCGAACCTAGGCGGGATCAGTTGGGTAACATTGTACATTGTCGACTTTCGCGGCCTTGCTTGCGCGGTTCACTAGGCGATATTCGCCAATCCTATGGAACGAGGGAAAGCCAATCAAAGTGCCGCCGTATCGATTCTGGGCTGGGTTGTTGTCGCAGCCGCCGCGCAACTTTCACTAGCCTCCTGCAAGCCTCCGCCTACCGATGCGGATATGGGGCGGGATATGCCTTTGGCTGAGCCGACGCCTGCCTCCGAGCCGCTCCCCTCGCCTGATACCGAAGGCGCAATCTGGGCTACGAGCAAAGAAGCGGAACGCATCATCTATGGCGTCCCCGGCCAGCCTGCGCTGATTGCGCTTGCCTGCCTTCGCGAAAGCACCGAACCCGTTCTTCGCATCACCCGCATGAGCCCGGCAGACGAAGGCGCAGGCGCCATGCTCGCGCTTGTCGGCAATGGCGCGATCGGGCGGATGGAAGTGGATGCGACCGAGGTTTCCGGACGATCATTCTGGCAAGGCGAGGACCCGGCCAGTGACGAGGATTGGGAACCACT
The DNA here is from genome assembly GCA_038526115.1 of Pseudomonadota bacterium. GTDB lineage: Bacteria > Pseudomonadota > Alphaproteobacteria > Sphingomonadales > Sphingomonadaceae > Erythrobacter. The sequence continues at coordinate 22,581 of JBCBHD010000012.1, forward strand.
GGCCGGCCCACGCGAAATCACAGTCACGGTCCCCGGTGCGGGAATGGTGACGCTCAATCCAAGCCCGCTGCCTGCGCAATTTCTCGCGGCGTGTCGCGGCGTCAGCGAGCGTCCGAATACGAAGCCTGATTAGTCAGAATGCTGGGAGTTAGGATCTGAGGCAGCTGTTTCGGCTCTTCTACCGGATCGTACCAGATATAGAGCGGAACGCCTGCAGCGCCCTGCTCGGTCAGGAACTCGGTGATGTCTTCATCTCGAACGGTCCAATCGCCGACCATTGTGATCACGCCGACATCTTCAAATGCAGCGCGCACTTCTTCGCGCTCGATTGCGACACTCTCGTTGACCTTGCAGGTGACACACCAATCGGCCGTGAACCACAGGAACACCGGTCGGTTGGAGGCCCGCGCTTCGGCCAAGGCTTCGCGACTGAAGGGTATGGGATCGTGGATCGAATCCGCTCGTTGCTGCGATTGCTCCGCGAAGCTGTAAGGCAAAGAGAACGCGCCAAATATCAGGAACGGCGCGGCCACAAGGCCAAAGGCGGGCCAGGCCATCTTGCCCGCCCGCTGCAGGCGGCCAACTACGCCCAGCGCCAGGATAATCCCGAACAGCATAACCAGCGCGAACAGCGCAAATCCGCGTCCGCCCAATTGCACTGTCAGCCAGATCAGTGCGAGCGTCGTCAGTCCCATCGGGATCGCCATGATCCGCCGGAACCTCTCCATCCACGCCCCGGGCTTTGGCAAAAGCTTGCGAAGCGCTGGCACGAAGCCAATTAGCAGGAACGGCAAGGCCAGCCCTAATCCCAACATGGCGAACAACAGCAGCGCCAGTGGTGCTGGCAAAAGCAGTGCCGCGCCCAACGCTGCCGCCATGAATGGGCCGGTGCACGGTGTTGCTGCAAACGCCGCCAACAGCCCGGTTGCAAAGGCCCCGGCAGGTTCGCCGCTTTGGGTAAAGCTGAGCGATGGCAGTTCGAAGACGCCTGCGAAGTTCGCGGTTATCATCGCCGCCAGCACCAGCAAAACGATCACGACACCGGGGCTTTGCAGCTGGAATGCCCAGCCAACCTGTTCGCCCGCCGCACGCAAGGCCAGCATCAATGCTCCCAGCCCCACGCAAGCCAGCACCACACCCGCCGTATAGGCAATGCCTTCAGCCCGCGCCTTGGCCTCGCTCTCGCCCGCACGCGCCAGGGACAACGCCTTCAGGCTCAGGATCGGGAACACGCACGGCATGATGTTAAGGATCAGCCCGCCTGCGAGTGCACCTAGGATCAGCGTCCACAGCGGCGGGGTGTTTGCCATACCGACTGGCCCTGCGATGATCTCTCCGCTGGGAGCCACGTCACCGGGTCTTGCTGCGAACCGCACCCCGGTAGAGTCCCCAAATGAGAAGATACCCGTGACCTCTTTCAACGGGTCAAAAGGTTGCGGTTCGACATCATCGGGCAGTACCACATCGATCAACGGCACTTCGACGATCAGATTATCGCCATCACGCCGCATGGTCTGCTGCACACCGAACGCGGTGTTCTTGAGAATTTCGATACGTGTCTGACCGATAAACACGTGCGGATCGGGCAAGGTCACCGATCCGGGCAAAGGGATCGCGACACGCAAGGTCTGGCCGGCTATTTCAAATTTCGCCTCTGCGTCCAACAGCGGCGCAACCTCCGCCCGCCAGCGCACGAAATCGCCGCCCATCCCGATGCTCAAAACTGCGTCCTGCGGCACGCACACCCTGTCTGTGCAGGCGAG
>JBCBHD010000013.1:0-23763 GCA_038526115.1 Pseudomonadota bacterium
CAATTCCAGGATTGTTCGTGTCCGACATGGATTCGACCATGATCGGGCAAGAGTGCATCGATGAACTGGCTGACTATGCGGGGATCAAGGATAAGATTGCCCTGATCACTGAACGTGCGATGCAAGGGGAGCTCGACTTTGAAAGTGCACTGCGCGAGCGGGTGGCGCTGCTCGCGGGATTGGAAGAAGGCGCGATAGAGCGCTGTCTTGATGAACGGATAGTTCCTACACCGGGCGCAAAAATTCTGACGGAGACACTGCGCGCCCTCGGTGCGAGGACGGTTCTCGTTACCGGTGGGTTCCATCATTTTGCCGATGCGGTGGGCGAGGCTCTTGGATTTCAGCGAGTGGTCGGCAATCGTCTGGATGTTGCAGGCGGCAAGCTGTCCGGAAGACTGGAAGGTCCGATAGTGGATTCGTCGACCAAAGCTTCCGTGCTCGCCGAAGAACTCGCCGAAATCGGGCCGGCTGCGCACAGCCTCGCAACGGGCGATGGAGCCAACGACATACCAATGATCGAAGCAGCAACCTATGGTTTTGCCTATCGCGCCAAGCCAAAGGCGCGAGCAGCCGCCAATGGCCGGGTCGATCGAGCCGATCTGTCAGTCATCCTGTCACTGCTGGGCATCCCTCGCGAAGACTGGGCCTGTTAGGCAGTTCTGCGCAGGTCCGTGTTCCGGCGCTTTCAAGGATACTTCTCTACCTCATCATGCACAGATTAGCGTGATTGAGGAGCGCCTTGCGTGGCTGGAAGATTTATTGAACCTGATACATCGCTGGAGAGCCTGGACGAGCCGCATTTGAAGCTCGGCATTCCGATTCATTCGGGATATCAGGCATTAAGCGAAGTTTCGCCACTCCTCGGACATTCGCGGATCTTCGATGAGATCGCCGCTCAGCTGGCGACGATAGACATGCCGTACGAAGATCAGTGCTCAATCGACTATTATTTTGATCTCGTAAGGGTGCTGCGAGATCTCAATGGCGAGTATGATCGCGTGGTCGAGGTCGGTGTATATATGGGCGGTGCGTCCGGCATGATCGCAGGCTGCGCGGAACGGTTCGATTTTGACATCGATCTGGTCGATATTCGTGCGAACAATCTGCAGTTCTCATACGAACGTATCCGGCGGGCTTTTCCAGAAGCTGCGCGGCGCGTTCGTCTTTTTCATGGAGATGTGCCTGCTTATGTCCGCGAGGTTATGCTCAAACAGCGGGGAGGGTGCAGCATTGTCCATCATGACGGTGCGCATGCGTTCAATCCGGTGGTGGCTGACCTTACGGCGCTGTCTTTTGTGCGCGAGCGGGTTCACACGATTATCGTGCAGGACACGCATCTGCGCGGAACGCTTGACTCGATGAACTTTGTCGATCTGGCTCTGAATGCGGTTTTCGGGACTGACTTCAATTACATGCCGATTGGCAAGGTCTATGAAGCGAACGACAGTCGGACTGCGCCTAACGCGTATCAAGGGAACTATTTTCTTCCCGGCGTGCCGGAAGGCATGGTTCTTCCGCTTGCGATGAATTGCTTTCACTATCCGCACTCTGAAGCGACCTTTGATCAAATGTTTGGCGCTGCCGAAGATGCCCGAATTGAAGCGAGGAAAGCAGCCTGAAAAAAGGGTTTTGATTTGCGACTGAGATATGCTATTTACATTTATGTAAGTAAGAGATGCCATGTATCTCATTCCCCACCCCAAAAGGGCCTTTTTGAAATGACGACCGCTACCGAATACAGCCAGCTTTTTGCCGCCGATGGGACAGTTCTTCGCGATCCTGCACGCCCTGAGCCGCGCTACTCCTTGCCACGGGCTATCAAGAACTTTCGTTTGCTGATGAAGGACAAGGACGACACCAGCCTGGTCTTCAAAATCTTCGAATCGCTGCCGTCGAGAGACTTCATGCCGCGTGTGAAGGCTCTCACTCTGTCTGAACATGGGGAAGCGCTTCGAGCGAGTGAACCTTTGTTGCCGGAAATTCTGGACGATCATGCCGCGCTTCGCAAAACACCAAAAGGCAGCTTGGCGCACGCCTATTGCGATTTCATGGAAACCGAGGGGTTGAGCGCTGCCGGGCTGGTTGCTGAAGCAGAAAGCCTTGGCCGTCCCAAATATGATGATTTGCTGCAATGGTTCGCGGATCGGTCTCGCGACACGCATGATCTGTTTCACGTTCTTACGGGGTACGGGCGTGATGCGTTGGGTGAGCAATGCGTTCTGCTGTTTACGCACGGCCAAAGCCCCAGTCAGGGCCATTTGCTGATCGGATATGCTGGGTCGGCCAACATCAAAAAGATGGTGTGGGGCAGCAAGGCGCCAGTGTTGGGCGCTGTCAATCAGGCCCGCCGCACTGGAAAAGGCGCTCCTCGGATGATTGAGCAATCGATCCGCGAACTGTTGGCCATGCCGATCGAAGATGTACGCGCTGAGCTTCGCATTCCCGAGCAAACCCAGTACCGCGAGTGCCATCGCATCTGGGCCGAAGAAGGTATTGACCCTTACAATCTGTTGTCGAGCGAAACTGCACCGAGTGAAGAACTGGTTTCTGCGTAAGGCTTGCGGCTAGAGCCAGCTGGTTATCTGACTCAGCGGTTTCTTTTTCAGCGCATGAGCGGGAACGGTCGCATCCTTAGTGGGATGCCCCACCACCACAATCATCAGCGGCTTTTCCCATTCCGGGCGCTCGCAGGCTTCGCGCAGGAAGCCCATGGGTGACGGAGTGTGGGTGAGGGTGGCGAGCCCTGCTTCGTGCAAGGTCGCGATCAGCATGCCGCATGCGATCCCGACGCTTTCGTTGACGTAGTAGTTCTGCGTCTTCCCGTCCTCTTCGATCCCGCCTTTGCGCTGTGCAAAAACTACGATCAGATACGGTGCCGTTTCCAGAAAGGGCTTGTCCGCATCGGTCCCCAAATCCTTTAACGCGCCAAGCCACTCTTCGCTGGCTTTCGGGTCATCACCGTCTTCGCCGTAGAAACGACGTTCTTCCGCTTCCGCTGCCTCCCGTATAGCGCGCTTTTTATCGACGGATTCGACCACAGCGAAATGCCAAGGTTGATGATTGGCACCATTCGGCGCGGTTCCTGCTGCCTCAATCGCCGCTTCGATTACAGCACGCGGAACCGGTTCATCGGAGAAGTACCGACAGGTTCGGCGCTCTTTCAGGCGGTCACGAATGGCTTGCGCACGCGCCGTGCTTTCTTCGGCGGAAAGTTGTCCGAGCGAATAGGGGACGGTGTCGTGTTCTCGCATACGCAGCTCTATCTTTGTTTGGCGTGGTCTTGGGAAGCTTCAAAAGGGATTGATGCCCTAACGTCAATGGACTGGACATTTTACTGACACTCATGTAGGTTGCATTAATTGAACCTAATTGGAGTCGGAGTTTCTCATGTCGACGCTCGATCTTCCGCTTATTGACGAAACGCGCGATGTCGTGGCGTTTCGGCCATTCAAGGCTCTGCATCACTTTCGCAATCTCGTAGCTGACAAAGAAGACACCAAAGAGGTGTTCTTTATCATCGAGGCGCTGAAGGGCAGGAAGATCCGTACTCAGGCTGAGGCATTCTTGAAGTCGGAAACCGCGCGCGATTTCATGCGACGAGAAGATGATCTTCCGATAGCCGATATGCTCGATGATCATGACCGTTGGGCAGATTGTGGCCCGAACACGGTTGCCCAGCACTACATTCGCTTCATGAAGCGGGAAGGTCTCACGGCAAACGGCCTTGTTGATGAAAGCTACGCGTGGAGCCCGCGTGAGAACCGGCCGGTTGATCAGATCGAATGGTATCTCAATCGCTTACGCGACACACATGATCTTTTTCATGTCCTGACAACTTATGGACGCGACGCGCTTGGAGAAGCGGCTTTGTTGGGCTTTTCCTATGAGCAGAACCATAATCTTGGGGTGAAGTTCATCGCCTATGCAGGCGCACGCCAGATCAAGAAGGTAAGCGATACCAAAGCGCCGCTATACAAGGCCATTCGCGAAGGGCGGGATCTCGGCAAGGCTGCCGCGAAGCTCGCGCATATGGATGTGGAACGGGTCATGCGTGAGGATATCGACGAAGCCCGTGTCCGCTTGGGGATTGGCCAGCCTTTGATCTATCGCGAGTGTTTGAGGATACTCGAAAGCGAAGGAAACATGGCGTCTGATCTGGGCCTTTCGGAGCCTCAGGCAGCTTGAGCCATCCACTGGCAATCGCCCCAATCGACAGCAAGATGCCACAGCGCACCCAGCGCGAAAGCTCTCACCCCCCAATGAGGCGCGACTAGAAGCAATCCGTAGACGAGCGCGGCTTCCCAACCGTGCAGCAGGTGAAACCCGATGCTGCACCTGCCGGGGTCGAAGATAGGATCGGCCAACAGATGATCGAGGTCGATTAGGTTGCCCGCTGCAATTGCAAACCCGGCCGTGACCCATTTCTCACGCCAGATGATCCCGGCGATCACAAACGGGATCAGCCAATGCCCTGCATAGTGCAGAACTGGTTGGAGTGTGTCGATCAGGCGTTCATCCAGTCGCGGAAGAAGCCTTCATGGGCTTCACGCATGGCTTCGATCGAGACGCCGAGTAGGCTGTCTCCGCCAACGGTGCCTATCCGGTGGAAACCGACCATCTCGGCCTCTGGGATATCCGGGCCTTCTGCGACGATGCGGTTGAAGGCATCAGCCTTATCCGGCGACACAGTGATTACGTAGCGGGCCTGATCTTCGCCAAACCACCACTGCGCGAGCGAGTATTCTGGGTTTGCGTTGACCTCCGCTCCGATACCGCCCGATAGGGCCATTTCGGCGAGAGCGACGGCCAGCCCACCATCGGAAAGATCGTGTACGGCGCTCAGCAAACCTTCGGCGATCAGTTTGCGGACGATCTGCCCCGCTCCACGCTCCGCCGCGAGATCGACAGGAGGCGCTCTGCCTTCGTCACGATCATGCACGTGCTTGAGCCACAGCGATTTCCCGAGGTGGGAGCGGGTCGGATCGGGTTTGGCCCAGAATTCCGGAGCAATCAGGTAGATCGCATCGCCTTCAGCTTTGAACGCAGATGTCACCATGGTCGATGCGTCATCGAGGATGCCGACGCCGCCAATGGCAGGGGTAGGCAGGATGGCGCTGCCGCCGCCTGTCGCTTTGCTCTCGTTATACAGCGAGACGTTGCCACTCACGATCGGGAAGTCGAGCGCGAGGCACGCTTCACCCATGCCTTCGAGAGCATGAACAAATTGGCTCATGATTTCGGGCCGTTGCGGGTTAGCGAAATTGAGGCAATTGGTCACGGCCAAGGGGCGGGCACCGACAGCACACAGGTTGCGATAGGCTTCGGCAATGGCTTGCTTCCCTCCTTCATAGGGATCGGCGAAGACATAACGCGGCGTGCAATCCGTACTGATCGCCAATGCCTTGCTCGTGCCATGCACGCGCACGACGCCGGCGTCGCCACCGGTTTGAAGCGTATCGGCCATCACTTGACTGTCATATTGTTCGGCAATCCACCGGCGTGACGCGAGATTGGGGGACGCCAGCAGCGTCAGCAAATCCGCGCCGGGATCGCTGGTGTCGGGTGTGTCCTTCATCGGAGTGATTTGCGCCCAGTCTGTGTATTCCGATTTGGACAGATAAGGCCGGTCGTATTCAGGCGCATCGGCAGCCAGCGGACCGAGCGGAATATCGCAGACCACTTCGCCGTCGAATTCGAGCACCATATGCTGCGTATCGGTGACCTCGCCTATGATGGCGAAATCCAGCTCCCATTTCTCGAAAATAGCCTGAGCCATGGCCTCTTTGCCCGGCTTTAGCACCATGAGCATCCGTTCCTGGCTCTCGCTCAACATCATTTCATAAGGAGTCATGCCCTCTTCGCGGCACGGCACCTTGTTCATGTCCAACCGAATGCCAGCCTTTCCGTTTGTGGCCATCTCTACTGATGAAGATGTGAGGCCGGCGGCGCCCATATCCTGAATTGCGACGATCGCATCGGTCGCCATCAGTTCCAAACAGGCCTCGATAAGCAGTTTTTCCGTGAACGGATCACCCACCTGAACAGTGGGACGTTTGGCTTCTGCGTCCTCTTCGAAGTCTGCGCTTGCCATGGTCGCGCCATGGATACCGTCACGGCCTGTCTTGGACCCGACATAGACGATGGGATTGCCGACACCGGTTGCGGCAGAATAGAAAATCTTGTCGGTATCGGCCACGCCGACCGTCATGGCGTTGACGAGAATATTACCGTCATAGGCTTCGTGGAAGTTGGTCTCGCCGCCCACAGTCGGCACGCCGACACAGTTTCCATATCCGCCGATCCCCGCGACGACGCCTTGGACCAGATGCTTCATCTTGGGGTGATCCGGGCGGCCGAAACGCAGTGCATTCATATTGGCGACGGGTCGTGCGCCCATGGTGAACACGTCACGAAGTATGCCGCCGACGCCGGTGGCTGCGCCCTGATAGGGCTCAATGTAAGATGGGTGGTTGTGGCTCTCCATCTTGAAAATGGCCGCCTGCCCGTCACCGATATCAATCACACCGGCATTTTCGCCGGGGCCGCAGATCACCCATGGCGCTTCGGTAGGGAGCTTTTTGAGGTGCAGCCGCGATGATTTGTAGCTGCAATGCTCTGACCACATGACCGAAAAGATGCCGAGTTCAACGAGGTTTGGTTCTCGACCCAATCCAGCGAGCACGCGCTCGTATTCCTCTGGCGAAAGGCCATGCTGTTCGACAATGTCAGGGGTGATTTCGTGGGTGCCGTGATTCATGGCGAACCCTCTAATTCACTCGCTTGGCGCCGCCAACCCGCCGCGCCTGAGGAAATAGCGATTCTCCCCGACCCACACGGCAAAAGCGGTTGCCACTCCAAATGCAAACAGAGACTGGATGTAGAGCATCAGGTTGGCTTCTTTCGGTTCTGGCCCGAACCAATTGACGGCCTGAAAAGCCAGAAGCACCGCAAGCAGGATCAGGGGAGGGCCGATGGGGCCGCGTGATCGACGAACGTAGAAAATGAAAGCCCCTACGGTGATCAATAGTTCCAACGGCATGGCGATAAATGGGAAATTCCACAGACCAAGCCCATACGTCTCCGATCCGCCTGCGATAGTAAGGTCGGGGCGGTGGGTCAGCCAATCGAGCAACCAGTGTGAAAGCACCACAAGACCAGCGAGGAACCCTCCCAAGGCGTTGCGCTGCCACAACGCGACAATCAGGGCAAAACCAAGCGCCCACACGCCGGTTCCAACCAAACTGTGAGTATAGGGCATGTGATACAGATCCAGCGGGACCATAACGGTAGCGTCTGGATCGACACGCAGCTTTTCAATTCCCGCAATCGCGAGAGCAAAGAACCCCCAATCAACAAGCTGTGCTGCAACAAACAAGGTGCCAAGCTTTGGCGCACGCGGCCCTGCTGCGGCAACGACGAATGCCGGTGCAAAGTGTCCGATAAACATGGTGCGCCCCCGTACCCCTTTGTTATCTCGTAAACCGCAATGTCGCGAAAGTTGCCACTGCCGATGTCGTACCGGTCGCGAACATTCCCCAGAATATGTCGATCACGGTGATATGCGTTGCCCAGACTTTGAACACGGCTTGGCTGGTCAGGTCAAAGGTCGCGTAGCAAAGGCCGCCCAACAGTATGCCATTTAGCAAGGCGGTTGAGACTTTCCCGTTTTCAAGACCGGGTTTGATCGCGAACCAGACCATTCCTGCAAGGTACAGGAAGTAGAAGACGCCGGCGGCGGCGAAGTTCACCCCGTCAGCCATGATCTCTCCGATCGTGGGCTGATACAGGTTGGGGCCGGCCCAATTCAGCCACATCGCATCGAGCAACCCGAAAACAACAGCTGCCGAAATATAGGCAATGACCCACTTCATTTGAAATTCCCTGTTTCCTGCTCGATTTGCACGCAGCCTTGACCGGGCTGTCTGGCGCGGTCAATGCTCCGATCCATGGACGAGGGAAACAGTTCCGGGACGGAACACACCAACATCGATCAGATGAGCTTCGAGGACGCGCTGCGGGCTCTAGAGGACGTCGTGACCCAGCTAGAGCGCGGCGATGTGCCGCTTGACGATTCGATTACGCTTTACGAGCGCGGCGAGAAGTTGCGCGCGGCGTGTCAGAAACGGCTGGATGCGGCGCAGGCCCGAATTGAGAAAATCGTGACTGGTGCCGATGGAAAGCCTGGCGGAACGGTTCCGTTCGACGAGGGCCGCTGAGATGTCTGTAATCGGTATCGACGGGGATCTGCTCGGCGAAGGATTGAAGCGCGTTCAGCGCGAAGTGGACTCAGTCTTCGACGCATTTCTCCCGGTCCCATCGGACACGCGAGCCCGACTTGTTGAAGCCATGCGTTATGCAACGATTGGTGGCGGCAAACGTGTTCGCCCGCTTTTGCTCGTAAGCACCGCAGAATTGTTCGGCGTTGATCGCACATCGGCGTTGCGCGCGGCCGCAGCCGTTGAAGCAATCCATGTTTATTCACTGATCCATGATGATCTTCCGTGCATGGACGATGATGATTTGCGGCACGGAAAGCCAACTCTGCACAAGACATTCGATGAAGCCACTGCCGTTCTTGCCGGTGATGCGCTTCACGCGCTGGCATTTGAAATCCTCGCTGATCAGGAAACCAGCTCAGATCCGTTCACACGCAGTGAGCTGATCGCAACATTGGGCAAAGCCAGCGGTATGAGCGGTATGGCCGGTGGGCAGATCATGGACATGGTCGCCGATGAAGAAGGCATCGAATACGATCTGCCCACGATTACGCGCTTGCAACAGTTAAAGACCGGGGCGCTACTGGCCGCCAGCGTGGAGATGGGGGCTATCCTTGGTAAAGTTCCCCCAGAGGGCCGGGCGCATTTGCGAGCCTACTCTCGTGATATCGGCCTCGCCTTCCAGATCGCTGATGATCTGCTGGATGTCACTGGAGATGAAACCAAGGCGGGTAAGGCCCTCCGCAAGGATGAAGAGCAGGGTAAACAGACGTTTGTGACGTTGATGGGCGTGGATCAGGCTCGCGATCAGGCAAGAGCTTTAGTTGACCAAGCCGTAGCGCATCTCGGCAGCCACGGTGACGAGGCTGACATGCTGCGCGCGCTCGCCCGCTTTATTGTTGAGCGTGACCGGTGAGACTTCCGCTTGTTGCGGCGCTTGCGCTGACGGTCGGACTGTCAGGATGCGGCGACCGCAGTGATACGAGTGAGCGCAATAATACGCCCGAAACAGGTTCGCCGTCAGTCGAACAGGCACCGGCTGCTGCGTCTTCTGTTCAGTCGGAAGAATGCGGGCGTGATGCGGCTGGTCAGGTGGATTGCCTTGCCCGTTCATTTGCCGTCGAAAATTGCTCGGCAGGACAAGTGCTTGGTTCGATGTTTCGCGAGAATGAAGTTGAAGAAACGCATTCCTATCGGACAGCTTACGGCTTGAGTTCGGATTGCGTAGTCGAGTTGAAGTCTGCTGCGAAGCGCCGCGGCTTTCGTGAGAATGACAAGGGTGAATTGATTGCGAAGCCGCGCTCCGGCTATCGTGAGACACTCATAATCGGCCTTCAGATTTCCGCTGACGGAAGCGTGGTCGAATGGGAGAGGGTACAAGAATGAGCATCGCACTATGACAGAGCGCGTGGGAATCTATCCGGGCACTTTTGATCCGATCACTCTTGGCCATGCAGATATCATTCGGCGCGGGGCGAAGCTGGTTGACCGGTTGATCATCGGCGTGACCACCAACCCTTCGAAGAACCCGATGTTCTCTACTGATGAACGCTTCGCCATGGTGAAGCGTGAAGTCGCGAGCCTCGGTCTTCAAAATGTTGAAGTTGTCGGGTTCAACGCGCTGTTGGTGAAGTTTGCCCAGAAACAGGGTGCAAGCGTCATTATCCGCGGGCTCCGTGCGGTTGCTGACTTTGAATACGAATATCAGATGGCCGGGATGAACCAGCAGCTCGACGAAGAGATCGAGACAGTTTTTCTGATGGCTGACGTTTCCTTGCAGCCGATTGCATCAAAGCTGGTGAAGGAAATTGCGCTCTATGGTGGTGACATCACACCTTTCGTCAGCGCTCCTGTGAAAGATGAAGTTATTCAACGTGTAGAGAGCATAGGCCGCCTGGGTGACTATTGAACGGGCGTCGGGTGGAGCCTCAACTGTCGATGGCGAGGCGATCATTCATTGAAGTGTCAGCCTTGCACGGTTAAACCGCGATCAAACTTGGACAACACCGTGAAAAACACCATGATCAAGAATTCCCTCGGCGTCTTCGCCGCTCTTTCGCTCATCGCTATTCCCTCACTGGCGTATTCTCAGGCGTTGGAAAACAAGGACGACGAAGAGGTTGTCGCAGCGGCGACGCGCGCGTTCGTTCCGATCAATTACGATGCTGCTGAAGACCGTGAAAACGTATGGGTGCTCGACCTGTCGAATGGCGAACGCGTCCAGATCCGTTTGATGCCCAGTTGGGCTCCGGAGCATGTTGAGCGCGTGAAGACGCTAACTCGGCAGGGCTTTTACGACGGGATCATCTTCCACCGCGTGATCGACGGTTTCATGGCGCAGGGTGGCGATCCCACCGGCACAGGGCAGGGCGGTTCTGAACTTCCTGACCTTAAGGCGGAATTCAATCCCATGCCACATGTGCGCGGCACTGTTTCGATGGCTCGCGCTACCGAAGAAGACAGCGCCAACAGCCAGTTCTTCATCGTGTTCTATCCACGCTTCAGTTTGGACAAACGCTACACCAATTTTGGCCGTGTTATTGCCAATATGGGCGGTGTGGACGCGATCAACAAAGGTGAGCCACCTAGCGAGCCGACGCGGATTTTGCAGGCCTCTTTGGCGAGCGACAACCGTCCTGTTCCGCCGCCACCGGCGCCTGTTACCCAGCCAACCATCACGGCGGACTTGCTGAACGCGCCTCTCGAACAGCAGTAGGCCTTTCGTGTTGGCCGGGTGAGCGCTAAGCGCGGCTCATGAAAGTCGACCTTTTCGATTTCGATCTGCCGCCAGAGCGTATCGCACTGCGTCCGGTACGCCCTCGTGACGCAGCAAAGATGCTGCTGGTGTGCGACGACAACCCATTCGAAGATCGCGGCGTTCGTGATTTGCCAGATATGCTGGAACCCGGCGATGTGTTGGTCTTCAATGACACGCGGGTCATTCCGGCGCAGCTGGAGGGCAGGCGTGCTGGCGGGGAAGCCAAAATTGGTGCCACTCTGCACAAGCGGATCGACTTGCGGCGGTGGCAGGCATTCGTGCGCAATGCGAAGCGTGTGAAGAACGGGGACACGCTTGTCTTTGGCGGCGGTGTCACGGCAATAGCGGAAGCTCGGCACAGTGATGGCAGCGTTACTCTTGCCTTCGACGGCGACGAACCCGTTGAAGTGCTGCTCGAACGGGCCGGACGCATGCCTTTGCCGCCCTACATCGCAGGCAAACGCGGAGCCGATGCCCGCGATCTGGAAGACTACCAGACGATGTTTGCAAAAGAGGATGGAGCCGTCGCTGCACCGACGGCCTCTTTGCATTTTACGCCTGAGCTCATCGAAGCGCTCGATGCACGGGGGATTTTGCGCGAGACGCTTACGCTGCATGTGGGAGCGGGAACGTTTCTGCCAGTGAAGGCCGACGACACAGAAGACCATGACATGCATTCGGAGTTCGGTCGTATTTCTGAAGCGACGGCGAGGCGCCTCAATGCCGCTCGTGCGGCAGGGGGTCGGATCGTCGCGGTGGGCACAACATCCCTGCGGTTGATCGAAAGCGCTGCGCAGGCGGATGGCACGATCGCGCCTTTCGAAGGCGATACGGCTATCTTCATAACGCCGGGATATGCCTTCAAAGGCGTCGATGGGCTGATGACGAATTTCCACTTGCCGAAATCAACGCTGATGATGCTGGTCAGCGCGTTGATGGGGCGTGAGCGCATGCTGTCAGCCTATGAACACGCAATCGCCAACAATTATCGTTTCTATTCCTATGGAGATTCTTCGCTCCTGTTGCCTTAGGCTGAGCTTGTAATCACTCACGCTTGTGCCAAATGGCGAGAGTGACTGAACCCATTCTTGAGATTAGCGGCCTCTCCAAGGTCTATTCTGGCGGTGTCAAAGCGTTGGACTCGGTCGATCTTGAAATTCGCAAGGGCGAGATATTCGCGCTGCTCGGCCCGAATGGCGCTGGCAAGACGACATTGATCGGTGCCGTGTGCGGGTTGGTTCGACCAAGCGGCGGAAAAATCAGCGCTTTTGGATATGATCTTGGGCGGGAATGGCGCGCTGCACGGGCTCGGATCGGGCTTGTTCCGCAAGAGCTGAGCACAGACATGTTCGAGACCGTTTACCGTGCGGTGTCATATTCTCGCGGGCTTTTCGGCCACCCTCCCGACAAGGCTCGGATTGAGGAAGTGCTGCGCTCTCTCACTTTATGGGAAAAGCGGGACAGCCAAATTCGTGAGCTTTCAGGCGGCATGAAACGGCGAGTCTTGATCGCAAAGGCGCTCGCGCATGAGCCAGACCTGTTGTTTCTGGATGAACCAACGGCCGGCGTCGATGTGGAATTGCGCAAGGACATGTGGGCGCAGATCGCGGCTCTGCGCGAACGCGGGACGACCATCATCCTGACCACGCATTACATCGAAGAGGCTGAGGAAATGGCCGATCGGGTCGGGATCATTCGCGGCGGCAAGATTTTGATGGTCGATGAGAAATCAGCGATGATGCAGAGGCTCGGTCGCACTGAAGCGGTAATCCAGCTGGCATCGCCCATTGATGCATTGCCACCAGAGATTTCGGCTTTCCCGGTCGAGTTGAGAGAGGAAGGCCAAGAGATCTGCTATCGAGGCGGTGATGGATCCGGCAAAGGGCGAGAAGACGTCGCTGCTCTCACAAAAGCTCTGATCCACGCAGGGATCGACTTTAAGGGCATCGATATTCATGACAGTTCACTGGAAGACATCTTCGTCGGCCTTGTGACTGAGCAGGAGGCGGGCTGATGGGTTTCAATCTCCGCGGTGCATGGGCGATCTACCAGCGCGAGTTGATGCGTGCATTTCGAACTGCGTTTCAATCCATCCTGTCACCGGTTCTGACGACTTCGTTGTATTTCATTGTTTTCGGGACCGTGATTGGAGCGCGTATGGAGCCGATTGGCGGCGTTCCCTACAGTGCATTCATCATTCCAGGCTTGTTGATGCTCACACTTCTGGGTGAAACAACGAGCAATTCGAGTTTTGGCATCTATATGCCGCGTTTCACCGGCACCATTTATGAGCTTTTGTCTGCGCCCGTTGGTGTAGCGGAAACACTGATCGGATTCGTCGGAGCCGCAGCAACGAAAGGCTTGATTCTTGCGGCGATCATCCTCGGCACGGCGACCTTCTTTGTTGACTACGAGATCAAGTATCCGCTGCTGGCAATGGGTTACATCATGCTGGTCGCGGCCAGCTTCTCTCTGTTCGGCTTTATTCTGGGTATCTGGGCAGACAGCTTTGAAAAGCTCGGCATAATACCGTTGCTCATTCTCACTCCGCTGACATTTCTAGGCGGGACTTTCTATTCCATCGATGACCTTCCGGAGCCGTGGAATGCTGTGGCTCTCGCCAATCCGATTGCTTTTCTGGTCAGCGGCCTAAGGTGGACGTTTTATGGCACATCCGACGTATCAATCGGGGTTTCGTTGGGTCTGACTGTCGGCTTCCTCGCAGTGTGCACCGCCATCATCGCGTTCATCTTCAAGACTGGGTGGCGTTTGCGTGACTGAATGTCGCATGTTGCTGTAAAACAACAGAATTGTCACTTGTCGTGCTGGGTTGATCATTGGTCGATTCATTCACTTGAGCGAAGGATTCTTACACTTATTTCCCTGCGCGTTGCCCACCCCCTGGGCTTCAATCGAAGGGAATAGAAATGAACAAACTCACATTTTGCTCGCTTGCCGCGGCCGCGGCTTTTGCCGTCCCCAGCGCGGCTTTCGCACAAGATGCTGGCCAACCTGAAGTCACGATCGGTGCCAGCGGTGGCTATCACGATCTGGGCATCGGTGATGACCTTGAAGATATCGCCGGTCCGGACGCTTCGGATAGCGGTGCCATCTTTGGTGGTTTCGTCGCCGTAGACGTTCCGGTGTCATCAACTTTCTTCGTTGGCGTTGAAGGCAACGCTCATATCGGAACCGGTGCAATCGATGCTGACTATGGTGCGTCCGCACGGCTCGGCTATCGCGCAGAAAACGGCACGAAAGTGTATCTTCGCGGCGGCTATCAGTGGGTAGACGTGGACGCTGCTGAACTGGCGGGTGTCGACGGTGATCTGTTTGACGAAGATGATCTCGGCATCGACACCACTGTCGGTGATTACCTTGTCGGTGCGGGCGTCGATGTTCCTGTCGGGCAAGTGTCTATCCGCGGCAATATCGACACAATTTCATTCGACACTGTGCGTTTGACAGCTGGTGTTGGCTTCCGCTTCTAAAGCCGGAAGTGTTTTCTGGGCCGTCCGCTTTTCTGGCGGGCGGCCTATTCTGTCGCCGGCTGTGCCGTTTCGAGAGCCATAACTTCCTCATCGGTCAGCGGAGCGAAACGAACCCTTACAAGTTGGCGATCGCCTGGTCCCTGGGCTCCCGGTGAGATTTCGGAAATATTTACCGGCATTTCTTGCTTGGGTGGTGGTACCGCAACCTGATCGAGCTTGATATCTGTCTCACCATTGCCGCCATTGTTGCGTCCGCCGCTCACTTTGATCGTAGGCGGCAAAATCTTTGCCATGATCGCGAACTTCGGGATCACATCAGCGTCAGAAAGTTCGTAGGCTCCCGAACTGTCGTACTTGAACCGCAATTGGCCGCTCTCTTCCTCGACAACGCGCAGGTCCAGATCGGTACCAAAGCCCTTTGCCGAGCGAAGCGTTTCGCGGCCATAAATGATACCTCGAACGAACACGATTGGCTCGTTCAGCGTACTCAGATACTCACCACAATCGCCCTGCCTTACGAAAATATCCATCTCGTCCCGCGCCAGGAAGCGCTGCCCGATATCTTCGATCTGATAGATGCTGGCGGATTCGAAATTCAAACTGGCGTCGACGGATGTCTTGGCCTTGTCGAATACGCCTTTGAATGGAGCCGGAATGCCCAGATCGGTGTTGAGGGTGGAATTCGAGGTCCAGCGAGGCATGCTCGCCCACGGTTCAACTGGAACAAGATCACTCGGATAGGTGCATTTGCGGGTGATCAGATCGAGCTTGTTGTTCACCGCAAGAACTGAGCCCAATTCATAGGCTGGCCCGTTGATCGCTACGAGGCGATACGAGTAGTAATCGTTTCGAGGACTGCCAGCTGTAGGACCACCAAGCTGCATTTGCAGTGTGTCAGCAAGCTCCTGTTTGGCTTGGAAGTAGCTGATCAACTTGTCTGTCGATTTGTTGATCACCGGCCCCGGATTAGCTGCGCACGAGCCGAGCCCGAATGCGGAAATCGCAAGCGTCACTGATCCGACAACGTTCTTAGAAATGGCCACAGTCCCCTCCAGCAGCTGAAGAACTTACAAAGTCTGCGCTTTGTTCATCCATATTTTTTGCGCCTACGACCTTGTTTGAATTCTGACACTCGCATCCTTGACCGAACCTGTCTAGGCGACGCAGCGATGGTTCAGCGATTTGAATTTGCAGTCGAAGCGACCGATGGTCGTGCACGCACCGGGTCAATCCGCATGATGCGCGGAGATATTGCCACGCCTGCCTTTATGCCGGTCGGCACGGCCGCGACGGTAAAGGCGATGAAACCCGAAGCCGTAAGGGCAACGGGTGCGGACATCATCCTTGGCAACACGTACCATCTGATGCTGCGCCCTGGAGCGGAGCGGATGGCGAAGCTTGGCGGGCTGCACAGCTTTATGAACTGGGATCGCCCGATCCTGACCGATAGCGGCGGCTATCAGGTGATGAGCCTGTCCGACCTGCGCAAGCTCACGGAAGAGGGTGTGGAGTTTCGCAGCCACCTCGATGGTTCCAAACACATGCTCACACCGGAACGGTCAATGGAGATTCAACGGTTGCTTGGATCAGATATCGTGATGGCCTTTGACGAATGCCCTCGCGCTGACCGGCCACGTGATGAGATCGCCGAAAGCATGGAGCTTTCGATGCGCTGGGCCAAGCGCAGCCGGGATGGTTTTGACAGTGGTGAGGAGGATGCTGCCCGTTCAGCCTTGTTTGGCATTCAGCAGGGGGCTTTGGATGAAGATCTGCGCCGGATCAGCGCGGAAAAGCTGATCGATATAGGCTTTGATGGCTATGCTGTTGGCGGGCTTGCTGTGGGGGAAGGGCAGGAAGCCATGTTTGGTGTGCTGGACTACGCCCCAGAAATGCTCCCGCATGATCGTCCAAGATACCTCATGGGCGTTGGCAAACCCGATGATCTGGTGGGGGCGGTGGAGCGGGGGATCGATATGTTCGATTGCGTTTTGCCGACACGGTCTGGCCGCAACGGTCAGGCATTTACATGGAACGGCCCGATTAATCTGCGCAACGCTCGGTTTGCCGAAGACAAAGAGCCGCTTGATCCGAATTCGGATTGCCCGGCATCGCGTGACTATTCGAAGGCCTATCTCCACCATTTGCAGAAATCGGGCGAGATCCTTGGCGCAATGTTGGTCACGGAACACAATCTCGCATTTTATCAGCAATTGATGCGTGCAATGGGGGTCGCAATAGCCGAAGGGCGTTTCGCTGACTTTGCGCGTGATTTTCGCCGGGATTATCTGAAGCCCAAAGGTTGATCGAAAATCGCCCGTCGTTAGGCTGCGGTTATCGCAGAATAACGGGGCCAATCATGAATCTGTTCTCCAAAGCGCTTGTTGCAAGCGCAATCACGCTTTGTGCTCCGCTAAGCGCCCAAGCTGGCAGCTCCAGTGGTGATACTGCAGAAGATGCAGCAGCTCGGTTCGGCGTGCGTTCTTCGGTGCTAGACATCAGTCTTTCGCCTTCTGGAAACAAGATTGCCTGGGTCGCGCCAGGGCCAGAGCACACAGAAGTGCTCAAAATTTACGACATGAATGCAGCTGATGGCGTCCAAACCATCATCAGCAATTCCGAAAAGACAGGCGACCTAAGCCGCTGCGACTGGGTGACCGAGACGCGCCTGATCTGCCAGATTGTTGGCATGGCCAAGCGTTCCGATGGTTTGCTGCTTCCCTACGATCGCATTTTCGCAATCAATGCTGATGGCAGCGAAGCGCAGCAGATATCCGAGCGGCGCAGCCGTCTCGCCCGCAGTTTCAATCAGGATGGCGGTGATGTGGTTGCTTTGGATGTTGCAGGGGACGATGGCCAGATTCTCGTGACTCGCAACTATGTGGAAGAAGGTGCGATCGGCACCCGGCTTGGCAGTTCCAAAGAAGGCCTTGGCGTTGATCGGGTTGATATCGACAATGGTCGCCGCCGCAGCGTGGAATCGCCAGACGATCTCGCATCGCGCTACATTGCAGATGAAACGGGTGAGTTGCGGTTCAAGGTTCGATCGCTTGTCGATGGTAATGGCGTGCTGACCGGTCAACGCGTCTATATGTATCGCGAGCCGGGAAAACGGAACTGGAGCGAGCTGTCAGACATTACTCTGGATGGGAAACCGATCGGTGGCTTTTCGCCGATTGCCGTCAGCGCGGCCAACAATTCCCTGTATGCCTACAAGACGATTGGCGGATACGACGCTGTGATCGAAATTCGCCTTGATGGCTCTTCAACCGCAAGCTTGGTGGTGTCGCGAGACGATGTAGACGTTGACGGGTTGATCCGGATTGGTCGTCAGCGCCGCGTAGTGGGGGCAATTTTTGCCACGGAAAAGCGCTCGGTCCGTTATTTCGACAAGGAACTGGCTGATTTGGCGTCTGCCTTGAGCAAGGCTCTGCCCAATCAACCACTGGTCAGCATTGCGGGCGCTAGCGCGGATGAAAACCGCCTGATCATCATCGCATCAAGCGACACCGATCCTGGAACGGTCTATCTTTACGACAAATCGGCACGCCAGCTGGAGCAATTGCTCGCGATGCGCGAATTCCTGACCGACCGAGCGATGGGCAGTATGACGCCCATTAGCTATCCTGCGGCCGATGGCACTGAAATCCCAGGCTATCTGACCCTGCCGGCGGGGTCTGATGGAAAGAACCTGCCAGCGATTGTGCTGCCTCATGGTGGACCAGCGGCGCGAGATTACTGGGGGTTTGACTGGATCGTGCAGTTCTTCACAGCGCGCGGATACGCCGTGTTGCAGCCTAACTATCGCGGGTCGTCCGGATATGGCGCGGCCTGGTATGGCCGCAACGGGTTCAAAGCGTGGGATGTTGCCATCGGCGATGTGAACGATGCTGGCCGATGGTTGGTGAGTGAAGGCATTGCCGATCCCGGCAAGCTTGCAATCGCTGGTTGGTCTTATGGGGGATATGCTGCCTTGCAATCGCAGGTTGTTGCTCCCGATCTGTACAAAGCTGTTGTCGCTATCGCACCGGTCACCGATCTCGGATTCTTACGAGAAGACGCCCGGGGCTACACCAATGTTCGTTTGGTGCGCGATTATATTGGCCGGGGACCCCATATCGAAGCGGGCAGTCCGCGTCGGCACGCCGAAAAGTTCTCGGCACCTGTGGCGCTGTTCCATGGGACCTTGGATATCAATGTCGAGGTACGGCATTCTCGGGCTATGGCCGATGCGCTGGAAGATGCAGGCAAGCAAGTGAGCTATTCGGAGTATGACGACCTGCAGCATGATCTAGGCGACAGCAATGTCCGTGCAGAAATGCTTGGAAAGATCGATGCATTTCTAACTCAAGCGCTTGATCGGTGAGAGAAACGGCACAGACTGCCAAATCGCTCGACAAATGAGGATTGTCAGGCCAAATGCGCGCCCATGTCAGAGACGATTAAAGCTCCAGAAGACTGTCAGGATATGGGCGACGTTCGCGCAGGGGTCGATGCGACCGATCGCGAATTGATCGACCTGCTGGACAGGCGCTTCGGCTATATGCGGGCCGCTGCGCGCATCAAGCAAAGCCGTAACACTGTGCGTGATGAAGAGCGCAAGGCGAGCGTGATCCAAGCGGCCGTTGCCGAGGCAAAAGCCAAAGGTCTGCCCGGTGATGTGATTGCGGACATCTGGGAACGGTTGGTCGAAGGTTCTATCGCGTATGAATTCGTCGAATGGGATCGCATTCGCGACTGAAGCGCTCCGGAATTGCTGGAATGAAATAGTGCAGGTGGTTCACTTGGAAAGTGAACTGTGCTCCGCTTTTGAAGCAGGCATGAAAAAAGGGCAGCCCAACCGGACTGCCCCCTTTCGCTTCGACTAACTTTATGAGTTAGCGCGAATAGAATTCCACCACCAGGTTCGGTTCCATCGTCACCGGGTAGGGAACTTCATCAAGCTTTGGCACGCGGGTGAAAGCGACTTTGTCGTTGCCATCTGGAACAACATAGTCAGGAATTTCACGCTCTGGCAGGCTCTGCGCTTCGATGACGAGAGCCATTTCTTTGGCCTTGCTGCCGAGGCTGATGACATCATTCAGGTCAATGCGACGGCTCGGAATGTTGCACTTCACACCGTTCACATAGATGTGGCCGTGGTTCACGATCTGACGGGCTGCGAAGATCGTTGGCGCGAACTTGGCGCGATACACGATCATGTCGAGACGACGCTCAAGCAGACCAATCAGGTTCTGACCGGTGTCGCCCTTCATCTTAGTGGCGTCTTTATAGGTCGAACGGAACTGCTTCTCGGTTACGTCGCCATAGTAGCCCTTGAGCTTCTGCTTGGCGCGCAGCTGCAGACCGAAGTCGCTCATCTTGCTTTTGCGACGCTGACCGTGCTGGCCAGGGCCGTAGGAACGCTTGTTGACTGGAGAATTTGGGCGACCCCAGATGTTTTCACCCATCCGGCGGTCGAGTTTGTACTTGGCGCTCTTGCGCTTCGACATAAGTCGTATCCTTCAAATTTGCAGAGCCACCCCAGTGGTGGCCATTTAACCCGGCATCGCTCCGTTCAACCGACTTGCTGAACGCGGCTGCCGCTTCACCGGGGTGCGGAGCCAATTTGCGAAGGGCGCCCATTAACAGGAATAAGCACGCCGTCAAGTTTCACCTGAAACTGTTTGGGTCAGCGACGCTGATTAAACTCGCGCCACTCGTCCTTGGTCTTGCAGACTTTTGTGCCGCGGCGGCTGCTGGCATCGAGACGAACCCGGCGGCAGATGCGCTTTTCCTCGGCCTTTGGCTTCTCGGCTTCCTCACTGGCTTCTGTTCCTGTTTCCGGCATCGCCTTCGCTTCGACCGCTTGAGTTTCAGGATCTGATGCGAAGGCTGTTCCAGCCATAAACGGCGCAACAAGCAGGGTTGCAGCGCAAAGGATGCCAGTTTTCATCAATGGTCTCGTGTGATTGTTGAAGAGGGACAAACAGGAGTAATTGCAGACAAGCGAAGAGTCCATAAAGGACGCACACCTGTCACAAAAACGCGTGCAGCTCTTAATAAGTTCCCCATTTAAGGAAGTCAGTCCTCTGATCGCGGTTTGCGTTCCAGCGTGCTCATGATGCCGCGCAGCGTACGCACTTCAAGGTGGTTCCACCCCGGTTTCGTCAACACGCTGCGTAGTGTGCGGCGAGTGGCCTCGGCGCGGGCCTCGGGCAGGAAATACCCGCGTGGGCCAAGCATTTTCTCGAAATGATCGATCAACCCGTCCAGTTCCGCCTGCGGGGCAGGGGGAAGCACTTCATCCTCGGCTGTCGGTTGAACAAGCGCGGCTTGCTTTGACCATTCATAGGCGCAAAGGATTACAGCTTGTGCCAGATTGAGAGATCCGAATTCGGGATTGATCGGCACTGTCAGGATGTATCGGGCCAGCGAAACATCTTCCGTCGCCAGGCCGGATGCTTCCCGGCCAAAAAGGATCGCGTGGCGTCCTGCTTCGCTATGCATTACACGCCCAGCTTTATCGGGTCCGACAACCGGCTTCGTTACACCGCGTTTCCTGACTGTTGTGGCATAGATATGTTCGCAGTCAGCAACAGCTTCTGCGGTTGTTTCGAAAACTCTGGCCTGATCGAGAACAATGTCCGCACCGGCGGCGGAAGGACCCGCAGATGGATTGGGCCATCCATCACGCGGGTTGACGATCCTCAGCTCCGTCAGCCCGAAGTTGAGCATGGCCCGCGCCGCCTTGCCGATATTCTCACCCATTTGCGGGCGGACCAGCACGATCACCGGAGGGGTGTTGGCGGCTGACATACTTCTGGTCAGTCCTTCGCCGCTTCTTGCACGGTGCTAGCGAATTCTTCGAAATCCTTGGCCTCGGAGAAGTCGCGATAGACGCTGGCAAAGCGGATATAGGCGACGGTATCAATCTGCTTGAGCCCATCCATGACAAGTTCGCCTATGCGAGCTGATGGCACATCGGCTTCACCAGACGTTTCCACCTGCCGTTGGATGCCAGAAACCAGTCGATCGATTTGCTCCTGCGTGACCCCGCGTTTGCGACACGCAAGGGTGACCGATTGCTCCAGTTTTGAACGGTCAAATGGCTCACGCCGGTCTCCGGACTTGACGATAATGACCTCGCGAAGCTGCACGCGCTCAAAGGTCGTGAACCGCGCGCCGCAGGAGGCGCATTGGCGGCGGCGGCGGATCGAGGTCGAATCTTCGGTCGGACGACTGTCTTTAACTTGCGTGTCGTCATTGGCGCAAAATGGGCAGCGCATTCAATCGGTTACTTTTCCAGTCTGTTGTACAATGCAAACGCGGCGCCCGCGAATGCGGTGAGGAACCACGCTCCATCGAACAGAACAATACCAATTGCAAAGCCAATAGCAGCGCCAATCAGGACAGGTTGGGTTGAGGGATGCTCCATCCCCTGTTCCCACATCGCCTTCACTTCCAGCTCAGCGCGATTCAGAAGGTCATTTTGCTCGGGATCCTGATCGCTCATTCCAGCGCTCGACGATCACATTCCCGGATAGACCGGGAAAGCTGAGCACAGATCAGCGACGCGTGACCGCACGCTTTCTTCGATTTGGGCATCGCCTTCAGGGCCGTTTTTGGAAAGACCATCAACGACTTCAGCGATCAGCGCGCCAACTTGGCGGAATTCAACCGGACCAAAGCCACGGGTGGTGCCGGCCGGTGTACCCAGTCGGATGCCGCTGGTCACAAACGGGGACCGAGTGTCGAAGGGGATGCCGTTTTTGTTGCAAGTCAGCCAGGCGCGATCGAGGCCCTTTTCCGCATCCTTGCCGGTAACGTTCTTGGCCGTGAGATCGACCAACATCGAATGGTTGTCTGTCCCGCCTGAGACGATGCGCAATCCGTTTTCTTCGAGGCTTGCGGCCAGCGCGCGGGCATTCTCAACAATGCGGTGAGCGTATGTCTTGAATTCCGGTGCCAGAGCTTCACGGAATGCCACGGCCTTCGCAGCGACAACATGCATCAGCGGGCCGCCTTGCAGGCCTGGGAAAACCGCCATGTTGAGAGGCTTGGTGAACTTCTCGTCATTCCACAGCATGATGCCGGAGCGCGGACCGCGCAGGCTTTTGTGCGTTGTCGAGGTTACAATGTCGCAATGCGGAAACGGGGAAGGGTGAGCACCGCCTGCAACTAGCCCTGATATGTGGCTCATATCGCAAAGCAGAATGGCACCGATTTCATCGGCGATTGTGCGAAAGGCCGCGAAGTCCCAAATGCGTGAATATGCGGTCCCGCCACAGATGATCAGCTTTGGTTTGTGCTCGCGAGCGGTCGCTGCAACGGCTTCCATGTCAATTCGTTCGTCGCCTTCGGTGACGCCATAGCTGACCGGATTGAACCACTTGCCAGACATGTTGACCGGCGAACCGTGCGTGAGATGTCCACCTGAATTCAGATCAAGACCCATGAATGTATCGCCAGGCTGCAGCAGACCCAGGAACACCGCCTGATTCATCTGCGAGCCGCTGTTTGGCTGAACATTGGCAAAGTTGCATCCAAACAGTTGTTTGGCGCGCTCTATTGCCAGTGTTTCGACCACATCGGCATAGTCGCATCCGCCGTAATAGCGTTTGCCTGGATAGCCTTCGGCGTATTTGTTCGTGAAAACGCTCCCCGTTGCCTCCAGCACTGCGCGGCTAGCGATGTTTTCGCTGGCGATTAGCTCGATTTTATCGCGTTGGCGGCTGAGTTCGTTGCCAATGGCGGCCGCGATCTCAGGATCGGCTGTTGCGAGGTCGTCGTTCCAGAAACCGTCCATTGGTGATGCAAGATCAGAGGGAAGGGTGCTCATTGATGGGTCTCAATATGATCAGGCTGAATTGGTGGATTGCCAAGTTTGGCAACGCGGCGTTGATGGCGGCCAGCCGGGTCGCCAGCATCGGCAAACTCGGTGTCCAGGAAAGTAGCTACGCAAGATTTGGCCATTTCGATGCCAGTCAATCGCGCACCAAGTGCTATACAGTTCGCGTCATTGTGTTCGCGAGCCAAAGCGGCGGACAAAGGCTCCGAAACCAAAGCGCAACGAAGGGCAGGGTGGCGGTTGACGCTGATGGAGATTCCGATGCCTGATCCACACAAGGCAACGCCAAATTCAACCGTTCCTTCGGCTACAATCTCTGCGAGTTTGTATCCGTAATCGGGATAATCCACGCTCTCACCCGTGCTGGGGCCGAGATCAGCGACTTCATGGCCTTCATCCATCAACCATTCGGCGAGTTCCGCTTTCATTTCGGTCGCGGCGTGATCTGAAGCAATGGCTATACGCATGCGG
>JBCBHD010000014.1:0-22040 GCA_038526115.1 Pseudomonadota bacterium
CGGCTATCTCAAGCGCGCCCCGTTCGACAAGATCAAGATCGACCAGAGCTTTGTTCGAGGCTGCACTGAATCCGGCGATACCAACCCGGCCATCATCACCGCCATCGTGTCTCTGGCAAAAGCTCTTGATATGGAAACCGTAGCCGAAGGCGTGGAAGCAATGGACGAGCTCAAGCTCGTCACAGACCGTGGCGCCGATCTCGTTCAGGGCTATATCTTCTCTCGGCCTCTCAAACAGGAAGAGGTGCTCACCCGACTAGAAGAGAGCGACTATATTTTCCGTCCGGATGGTCCTCCACGCTATCGCGCCGACAGAATGACGATGTACCGGAAGATCGGTCTGATTCATGAAGATCATTATTACGACGTGATGCTTCGGAACCTGTCCAAAACCGGAGCGCGTATAGAAGGGTTAGGCGGCGTTCCCGTTGGTGAAGATGTTGTACTCGACCTGGGAGCCGGGCAGCTGATTGTCAGCCAGGTCGTCCATTCCAAAGACGGCAGCCAAGGCCTGAAGTTCGAGACGCCGTTGATCAGCGATGGCTCGGCAGGCTTGATGACCAGGCACCGGATATCGCCTTATGCCCTTGCAGAAGCAGGCATGCCATTATCCGCATTGGGCTCAGGGTCGTATCCGATGTCCAAAATCCTCTCACGCCCCAGCGAGCCGCCGAAGTTCATGCAGCTGCAATTGCAGTAATTCTGGCGACCCGCGGAAGCGGCACCTGCCTTAGACAAGCTTTCCTTTTGCAAAGCTCTCCGCCAACTGGAACTTTTGGATCTTGCCCGATCCTGTAAGCGGAAATTCCTTGACCCAGACCCAATGCGCCGGCGTCTTTTGGGGTGAGAGGCGTTCACGAATGAAAGCTTTCAAGTCATCGTCCGATGGCCTTTCAGCCCCCTCTGCCAACCGCATGAAGCACGCGACGATTTCGCCCCATTTCTCATCTGGAACACCCGCAACTGCCAATTCGGCGATCGCGGGGTGCTCCAATAGCGCTGCTTCGATCTCTGCTGGAAACAGGTTCTCACCGCCGCGAATGATCATTTCTTTCACGCGGCCCGTTATCTTCACATAGCCACGCGCCGATATGCTGCCGAGGTCTCCGGTATGCAGCCAACCATCAGTGTCGATGGTTTCGGCGGTCGCCTCGGGATTGTCGTTGTAGCCGACCATCATGTTATATCCGCGCATACAGATCTCGCCCTGCTCATCGACGGCGCAAATGGAGTTGTCACCCGGCGAGCGGATTGAAACTTCCATATGAGGGCATGGCTGCCCGATAGTTTCGGTCAGTTCGGCACCAGTATCAGTCGGCCAGGCTGCGGTGATTGCAGGAGAGGTCTCGGTCTGGCCATAAACAATCAGGATAGGCACACCGAAAGTCTCTTGCGCCGCCGCGTTGAGCGCAGGCGGGACCATGGCCCCACCGCTCACGACGGTCTGAACACTCGAAACATCAGTCCCGGTCGCTTTGGCCGCTTCAATGATGGCGAAGATCATGGTCGCAACGCCGCCGACCACTTCGGGCCGTTCGCGTTCGATGGCTTTAGCAACCGCTACAGGATCGAACAGCGACACGAGCAACAGGGTCGCGCCGTGAGAAAGCACCCCCAGTACACACACCGCGCTGCCCGCTGTATGGAACAAGGGAAACGGACACGTCACGGTCTGCCCAGTCTTCAAACCCCAGCGGTGGAACACATCATAATTGCTCTGAACCAGCCCATGCTGATGCAACAGAACGCCTTTGGGGAATCCGGTTGTACCGGATGTATATTGGATCATGCAGATATCAGTTGGCTGGGTTTCTCGCAGCTCGCCATCTCCTTCCCCGGCGAAGAGTTCGGCATGGTCTTCGATATTGATGATGTAATCCGAGGCAGCCAACCCCGCAGAAGCCTCATCTACCACAGGTCGTAGAGCGCTTCCTCGCACATTGGGCTGGTAATAGACTGCACCTGAGCCCGACTGTTCCAGCACATAGCGCACCTCGCGAGCTATGAAGGACGGGTTCACAGTTACAATGGTAAGACCGGCCATCGCCGCGCCGAGTTGCACCATCACCCATTCGGGACAATTGCCGCCCATGATCGCAATCCGGGTCCCCGCTGGATGACGCGCTGAAAGGGCCCTGCCGCACCGTTCGGCATCAGCGAGCAATTCGGCATAGGTCCACTCACGTCCAATTGTCCCATCAGCCAGCAATTCGCGCAGTGCCTTTGCATCAGGCCGCTCACCCACCTGCTCTCGCAGCATCGCTTCGATTGTGCGTTCGCGATAGTCGGTGTCCGTTTGCGCCGGACAATATGCCTCTTTCAAATCAAGTTCGTACATCGTCGTCTCCCCAACGAGGAGGCTAGCACAAGCTTGGCGAAAATCGCTCGAACTTTCGCGTATCAAACTCTATGTCAGGCGAAAGATAGTTAGCGGGGTCAGACAATGAGCATCGAAAACAAACTTCCGACAGGCGACGATTTGCTCGCTGAGATCAATCGTCTGCGCAAAGAGCGCAACGCAGTGATCCTCGCGCATTACTATCAGACCCCGGACATTCAGGACATTGCCGACTTCGTTGGGGACTCCCTTGAGCTCTCGCGCAAGGCAGCAGAAACCGATGCTGATGTGATCCTGTTCTGCGGCGTCAAGTTCATGGCCGATACGGCCAAGATCCTCTCGCCGGACAAGACCGTAATCCTTCCTGATATGGACGCAGGATGCTCTCTCGAAGACAGCTGCCCTCCTGACAAGTTCAAGGCATTTCGCGAAGCGCACCCTGATCATATCGCGTTGACATACATCAATTGCTCGACGGAAGTGAAAGCGCTTTCCGATGTCATCGTCACCTCCTCCAGCGCCGAAACGATACTGGCGCAGATCCCTGAAGACCAAAAGATCATCTTTGGGCCTGATCGCCACTTAGGCGGCTGGTTGTCGCGCAATTTCAACCGCAAGATGCTGTTGTGGCCGGGTGTGTGCATCGTCCACGAAGCGTTCAGTGAGACCGAGCTTCTCAAGCTGAAAGAACAGCACCCCGATGCCCCGATTGCCGCTCACCCTGAATGTCCACCGGCGATCATCGATCACGCAGAATATGTCGGCTCGACCAGCGGCATCCTGAAGTTCGCAAAGAATTTTGAAGGTGACACGCTGATCGTCGCGACCGAGCCGCACATCATGCATCAGATGGAGAAGGCGCTGCCTGAAAAGACCTTCATCGGCGCGCCAGGCGCAGACGGCAACTGCAACTGCAACATCTGCCCCTACATGGCGCTCAACACGATGGAGAAGATGTACACCGCCCTGCGCGATCTCGAACCGCGCATCGAGATGGACGAAGAGCTCCGCCTGAAGGCGAAAAAGAGCCTCGACCGGATGCTGGAAATGGCGAGCGGGACTGTTGGAATGGGCGATCTGGGTCAGGTGCCGTTTAGGGCGGAGTAAGCGTTTTCGGTATCGAAGACAGTCTTAACCTAGACTGTTCAGTGCCGGCACGAAGCCGATACAATCGCAAAAGGTTATCTTTGCGTTAACTATATCTAAAGACCACTCGCTTACTTATGAGTGATATTTCTAGATTAGCGCTCGGCGTGCGACCTGTACACAGCTTGTTTACGTTTCCAGCATAATGTAGACGCATGAATGAGCAAGATCGGAAAAGTATAACTGATATTGTGACGTCGCCACGACCGTGGCTAGGGCTTACAGCACTCCTAGTGATCAAATTTCCATGGAAGACAGCGAGTTTTTCTGCGATTCCTATCGGAACTGCACACTATTGGCTTGATATTGCGAAACATTTTTCTGTTTAGTGCAACGCATAATATTTGCACTGCTTGATTAGTAGAAACCTGCTTCTCAATACAAAATGAGTCATGAACCTAAGTTCATCGCTGGCTCGCCCTCGCCACAACCAGCGCACTCCCCAGCAGCACCATTCCCACCACATCGAGCGGCATCAGCACCTCGCCGAACCGCGCATAGCCAATCATTGCTGCCACTGCCGGCTGGGTGAGCAGCGCCAAGCCAATCACCAGCGGCGGGAAGTGGCCGAGGGAGAACACCAGCAAGCCCTGTCCGATCAACTGGCTCGTTACGAACAGGATCAGGATCGGCGTCCAGTCGGTCGGCCAGACGGGTTCGCCAAGAGCCAACGCCAGAGTTAGCAGCACCGGACAGGCGAACACGCTCACCCAGACCAGCAAGCTCCACGATCCGAACCGCGTTCGCTCGCCCTGAAGCGTTATGAGATATACCGCATAGAGCACCCCGGCTGTCAGGCAGAACAGGTCGCCCACTAAGGTCTCGGTCGAAATCTCAAGGCTGCGCCCAAGCAAGATCGCCGCCCCTCCTAACGCGCAAACTATCGCCAGCCACTCGAGCCCGCGCGGCAACATCCGGGCGACAATGAAGCCCCAGAACAGCAGGATGATCGAACCTGCGTTGCCGAACAGAGTCGCATTGCCCAGCCGGGTCATCCCGATCCCGACATGCCAACTCGCGAGATCAAGCGCGAAAGCGGTTGAGCCAATCGCGACCAGCACCAGTGTTTTGCTTGGCATTCCGCCAATCCGCTGTCCCGCCACCCGCGCAAACACGACCAGAAATGGTAGAGCGAGAAACAATCGCCAGAATGCGGCGCTGACTGGACCGGTATCGGCTTCTCGTACGAACCACGGCCCCATGGCAAGAGCGACATTGCCGCCCAGCAGAGCCACCAAAAGCAACACGCTGCGCAGGCCGCCCGCCTGTCCAGCAAGTTTCTCTTCAGCCGCCCCCTCATTTTCCATGCTTGCGACTTAGCGCTCACTTCTCCAAGTGGATAGCCAATTGAAACCGAATGCGAGGATTTCGCCAATGCATGACGCACTCTTCCAGCCGCTAACGATGGGCGCGCTTGAGGCCAAGAACCGGATCTTTATGGCCCCGTTGACCCGTGGCCGCGCCGCTGATCCCATGTTTGTCCCGAATGAGATGATGGGGACATATTACCGTCAGCGCGCCGGTGCCGGCATGATCCTGACCGAAGCGACCGGCATCAGCGTCGAAGGGCTGGGATGGCCATCGGCACCCGGCATCTGGACCGACGAGCAGACCGAGGCGTGGAAGCCGATCGTCAAAGGCGTGCACGAAGCAGGCGGCCTGATCGTCATGCAGCTGTGGCATATGGGGCGGATTGTTCACCCCTACTTCCTCGACGGCGAACCGCCCTTCTCCGCCAGCGCGACCAAGGCTCCGGGTGAAGCGCATACGCCCATCGGCAAACAAGAGTATGTCACCGCTCGCGAAATGACGCATGACGATATCCAGCGGACAATCGGCGATTATCGCCGGGCCGCTGAGAACGCGAAAAAAGCAGGCTTTGATGGGGTGCAGTTGCACAGTGCCAACGGCTATCTGGTTGACCAATTCCTGCGCGACAAAACCAACCTTCGCACCGATGAGTACGGCGGCTCGCCAGAGAACCGCACCCGCTTCATGCGCGAAATTCTCGAAGCCTTGATCGACGTTTGGGGCGCAGATCGTGTCGGCATTCGTCTTTCGCCCAATGGCGATTCCCAGGGTACTGATGACAGCAATCCCGAAGCGACCTTCGGAGCAGCGGCCAACGTTTGCGAAGAGCTTGGCCTCGCGTTTGTCGAACTGCGCCAGCCCGGCCCCGACGGCACATTCGGACAGACTGATGTTCCCAAGCAGGACGCAGTCATCCGCGCCAGTTACAGCGGCCCTCTGATCCTGAATTCGGATTACAGCGCTCAGGAAGCTGATGACGATGTTACGAGTGGGCGCTGCGATGCTGTAAGCTTCGGTCGGCCCTACATTTCCAATCCTGATCTGGATCAGCGGATCAAGGTTGGTGCGGAATTCAACCCCAACAAGGATGTGCCCAAGAGCTGGTACTTCCCGATCCCGCAAGGCTACATCGATTATCCCACACTCGAAGAGGAAAAGGCAGCAGCCAACGCGGCCTGAGCCGATAACGCCTACTCAGAGGTCGCGTCTTCGGATCCGGACTCTTCGCCGGCACTGGCAGATCGCTCTGCCGGTGGCGATTGCGACTGGAGTTCATCAAGCGGAATCATATCGTCGCTGATCGATCCGCCCAGCACGTCTCCACTTGCTTCGACAACCTCTTGGTTCGCGGAAGGATCGGTCTCTCCGGTCTCTTCGCAGGCTGAGACGATCAGCAGGATTGGCAGGGCTAACAAGAATGCGGGCTTCATCCGCACGCCTTTCGCCCAGCTGTATCCAACGCGTCAAGGAATTCATCGGAGCGCGCCATTAGCGCCTCATCCCATTGGTCTGCTGATACGGCATGGCCAAGCCTTTCGAGGCTCGTAACGCCAAACTCATCGATTCCGCACGGAACGATCCCGCCGAAATGCGAAAGGTCAGGATCGATATTGACGGAGAAGCCATGCATCGTAACCCAGCGGCGCACGCGCACGCCAATGGCACCGATCTTCGCTTCGCGTCCATTGATATCGTGCGTCCAGATCCCAACCCGGCCTTCCGATCTCCAAGCTTCGACACCGAAATCGGCTAGTGTTGCAATCACCCAACCCTCGATCGAATGGACGAAACAGCGCACATCCTTGCCGCGCTTGTTCAAATCCAGCATCAGATAGCCCACCCGCTGTCCGGGGCCGTGATATGTGTATCGCCCACCTCGCCCCGCTTCGACAACATCAAATCGGGGATCGACCAACTCGGCGGGATCAGCGCTGGTCCCGGCGGTATAGACTGGCGGATGTTCCAGCATCCAGATCAACTCACTGGCATCGCCTGCCGCAATGGCACGATTGCGCTCATCCATCGCTTCAAGCGCTTTCGTGTACGGCACTAAGGCTGTGTCCCGCCGCAACTCGGGGCCAGTTACGTGATCTTGGTTGGGTGCAACGCTTGCCATCACAATTGCGTGGGGGCATTGAGCGCGCTTATCAAGAGGCGATTGCGGCATTGCCGCCTCGCAGGATCGGGGGATCACGACGTGAAATTGAATATGGGACAGGCCTGGAACGAGGCGACCACCATGCTGAGCGCCAATCGCGACACCGTATTGGCCATAGCCGGGCTGTTCTTTTTCTTGCCATACTTTGCCTTGGCGCTGTTCATTCCTGAAGCGATCAACCCTGCCCCGGTCGAAGCGCCACCGGGAACTGACCCCGAAGTTGCCATGAACGCCGCATTCAGCGCTTTGGCAGAACAATATGCGGCAAACTGGCCACTCTTGCTGCTGCTTTCAATCGTACAGTTTGTCGGAACGCTGAGCTTGCTTGCACTGTTAACGGACAGCGCCCGTCCAACGGTCAGTCAAGCCTTGCAACAAGGATTCAAGAGCACACCGTCTTACCTTGCCGCGCAGATTCTGGTCGCTTTGTTCGCTGGTGTCGTTGTGGGTCTTCCTGTCGGTATCTTGGGCGCGTTTGCTCCCCCTGCCGCTGCGATCCTGGTCGGGTTTCTGTTGATGATCGTGGTTGTCTATCTCTTTGTTAAATTCTCGCTGATCGCGCCGGTTATCGCGATTGAAAACCAGCTCAATCCGATCACTGCCATGCGCCGGTCGTGGTCGTTGACGAAGGGCAACTCGTTCCGATTGGTTGGGTTCTTCCTGCTTCTGCTGATCGCAATCGGCATCATCTCGGCTCTGGTCACATCGGTTCTGGGTCTGGTGTTTTCAGCATTCGGTGAATCCATCGCGAATATCGGCAACGGAATTGTCTCGGGCCTCGCCAATGCCGTCGTGGGTGCGTTGCTATTGGCGGTGCTGGCTTCAGTCCATCGCCAGCTTGCTGGGCCTTCGAACGAAGCCATTTCCGAGACTTTCGAATAGGAATCGGGCGAACTTGCCGCCGGAGTCCTCTTGGGCGGATTGAATCGCGAGTTCCACTGCACTAGCGCGTTGAGGCGATGGCCGATGCCGACCCTGATCTAAACACCACTCACCGTCCACCAGGTACTGGCGCGATTTCACGTGGCCGGATGGCGCTGCTGTTTACAGTCATGTTGGTGACAGCAGCGGGCAACACAGCGATGCAATCGGTGATGCCATCGATTGGCACAGCGCTTGAAGTCAGCGATGTATGGATCAGCCTCGCTTACAGCTGGTCGGCATTGCTGTGGGTCGTCTGTGCACCGATTTGGGCGCGGCGATCAGATCGGCGCGGGCGCAAAGCGATGATGGCTCTCGGCCTGGTCGGCTTTGTGGTTTCGATGATGCTCTGCGGTCTGGTGTTGTGGGCTGGACTCAGCGGTTGGTTGACGGCGTTCTGGGCTTTGATCGCCTTTGCCGCGGCTCGCAGCCTGTATGGTGGGTTCGGCAGCGCAGCGCCGCCCGCTGTTCAAGCATACGTCGCGTCAAGGACACCGCGCAGCGAGCGAACGCAAGCGTTGTCGCTGATCGCCTCAAGCTTCGGGTTGGGAACCGTAATCGGCCCAGCTCTGGCACCATTGATGGTCCTGCCGTTCATGGGGCTTGGCCTGACCGGCCCCTTCATCTGCTTCGCGCTTCTGGGTGTGGTGGCTCTGGCTTTTCTGCGATTTCGGCTTCCCAATGACGAGCCACAATTCGCCGCCCGAGGATTGGCGGTCGCATATTCCAGCGGTTCGGGCGCACCCAGCGATGGTCAGGAAGCGTATGAAAGCGAAGAAGAAGCAGAGCCAGCACGACTCAGCTGGTTTGATTCTCGCATCCGGCCATGGGTGATCGCCGGATTGGTGGGCGGGCATGCGCAAGCAATGGTCCTCGGCATTTCCGGGTTTCTTGTCCTCGACAGGTTGGGGCTTCGTGACACACCCGAAGCGGGTGCAGGACCGGTTGGAATCGTTCTAATGTGCGGTGCGATCGCGACCTTGCTGGCGCAATGGGGTTTGATCCCTCGGTTCGATCTGGGCCCGCGCGCAGCCACCCTTTCCGGCACGCTCGTGGCGGGGCTAGGCAC
The DNA here is from genome assembly GCA_038526115.1 of Pseudomonadota bacterium. GTDB lineage: Bacteria > Pseudomonadota > Alphaproteobacteria > Sphingomonadales > Sphingomonadaceae > Erythrobacter. The sequence continues at coordinate 8,944 of JBCBHD010000014.1, forward strand.
AGCCATTCTTGGCGCAGCATCAGAATTGCACACCATTGCACTCGGTTATTCCATCGCTTCGCTTGGCTTTGGTCTGTTCCGGCCCGGAACGACGGCTGGCACATCGTTGGCAGTAACGCGGGCCGAACAAGGGCAGGCATCCGGCGTCGTAGCATCTGTGGCCGGAGCTAGCTTTATCTACGCCCCGGCACTCGGTGTCTGGCTCTATAATCTCAGCGACTGGCTAGGATTTGGGCTCATCATCGTGTTGTGCCTGACAGTCGCGATCCTCGGCTGGCGCGGATTGCAGGCAGATAGCGAACTGACACGCGACCGAACCTAGAGAATTTCGTGCACGATGTCCTGAGGACGGCAAAGACGCACACCCTTTTCAGTTTCGACCAGAGGTCGCTCGATCAGGATCGGCTCGGAAGCCATGGCACCGAGTACCGTTTCGGCATCTGCATCCGGAAGGCCACGGTCTTTCGCGTCGGTTCCGCGAATTCGCAGACCCTTTTGAGGCGTAATGCCGGCATCGGCATACAGCTGAGCAAGCTTTTCACGACTTGGCGGCGTTTTCAGATACTCGACAACCGAAACCTCCACGCCGTCTTGCTCTTCCAGAATGGCAAGCGTCTTGCGCGATGTGCCGCATTTCGGGTTGTGCCAGATGGTCGCTTTCATCATCGAATCTCCCGTAATTCCAAGGCAATCGGCTAGCTCAGACGCGGCAGAAATACCACACACTCCGTTTTTGCGATTAACTCGCAAATTCACTCTTGCAGTTGAGAATAAGTTGCAATAGTGCCTCTCTCATCAAACGGAAGGGACAACATGATCAACACAGCTTTGCGCACCTCTCTCTTGCTCGGTTGCGCAGCTTTCGCCTTGCCGGCGGCGGCAGAGACTTCGGACAACACGGAAGACGCAACCGACTACGGCGACCGTGAGATCGAAGTGCGCGGCGAGGTTCTCTATTCCGATCAGGTGAACTCGGTGAAGACACCGACCCCGATCATTGATGTCCCGCAAAGCCTGACCATCACGACCCAAGAAGATATTCTCGAGCGCGGCTTCACCAGCATCGGTCAGATCGTTGACTACACACCGGGCGTGAACACATCACAAGGCGAAGGCCATCGTGATGCAGTCGTGTTTCGCGGTGTTCGCTCGACTGCAGACTTCTTTATCGATGGCGTGCGTGATGACGTGCAGTACTTCCGGGGTCTCTACAATTTAGAGCAGGTCGAAATTTTGCGTGGTCCCAACGCACTGCTGTTCGGGCGTGGCGGCACTGGTGGTATCCTCAACCGCGTCACCAAGAAGGGCACAATTGGCGAGACCTTTGGTGGTGGCCAGATCGCAGTCGATACGTTCGGCGAATTCAGCATCCAGGGTGACATCAACCTAGCCGCCGGTGAGAATGTCGCCGTGCGCGTGAATGCCGCCTATGAAAGTCTTAGTAATCACCGCGACTTCTACGATGGTGACCGCATTGGTTTCAATCCGACCGTGCGATTCAAACTAGGCGAAGCGACTCTGCTCGACCTGTCTTATGAGTTCGCCGATCATGAGCGCTTCATTGATCGCGGCATTCCAACAGGGGCCGATGGCCGACCAGTTGAAGCTCTGGAAGACGTCGTATTCGGCAACCCGACAGAGAACTTCACCACTCTCGAAGCGCATTTGCTCAGGGCCAATCTGCAGCACAATTTCTCCGACAATTGGAAAGGCGTCGTAAGCGCATTCTACGGAGACTACGACAAGGTCTATTCGAACTTCTACGCATCGAACTATGACCCGGCGACCAACATCGCCGAGCTCGATGGTTACATCGATACGACCCAGCGCGAGAACCTCATTCTTTCAGGCAATCTTGTTGGCGAATTTGAAACCGGCAGCATTGGCCATACGCTCTTGATCGGAGCCGAATATATCGGAACCTCTTCTGATCAGGACCGCTTCAATCCCGTTTTTGATACCTCGGTTGCTGACATCGCCGCCGGCGGAGCGACGGACACTGCGAACAATCCATTCGGTCCTACAACTGACCGCGCCAACTTCCTGTCTGTACGACCATTGGCATTCAGCGGAAACACAGGAACTTTGGCTGATGGACGGACAACCACATTCGGCTTCACCGATCTCAACGACTTCACTCAAGTCGATATTGATGTCTTTTCGCTCTATATTCAGGACGAAATTGAACTGACTGACTGGCTTAACATCGTAGTTGGCGGCCGCTTCGACAGTTTTGATATCACTGTAAACAATGTTCCAGCGGCTGAAGTGCGCACCCGCAAGGACGAAGAATTCTCTCCACGCGGCGGCATCATCATCAAGCCACGCGAGAATATCTCGATTTATGCAAGCTACTCAGAGAGCTTCCTGCCTCGTTCGGGCGAGCAGTTCGCCAACATTAATGGCAACAATGACGCGCTTGATCCGAACACATTCACCAACCTTGAAGCGGGCCTCAAATGGGACTTCGAACAAGGCCTGAGCCTGACTGCTGCGATTTTCGAAATCGAGCAAAGCTCGCCTCAGCCGAACGACAATGATCCGGCAACGCTGGATGTGATCGATTCCCAGGTCCAAGGCTTCGAACTGCAACTGCAGGGCCAAATCCTAGATGGTTGGTTCATTTCGGCGGGCTACAGTTTCCTTGACGGCGAGCAGGTCAACCGAGCTGGCCCCACGGGCCTGCGCCCGCGTGAGCTGCCGGAAAACATGTTTTCGATCTGGAACCAGATCACGCTAACGGATCGGCTTGGCATCGGGCTTGGCCTGACGCATCAAGATGAGAGTTTCATCAACAACGGCAACACCGCAGTCTTGCCCGCCTATACCCGGATTGATGCGGCAGCCTATTACGATGTGTCGGACAATTTCCGCGTGCAGGTGAACATAGAGAACCTGACCGACACGCTCTACTTCCCTAACTCTCACGCCACACACCAAGCAACGGTCGGCGCGCCGCTAAATGCCAGGTTCGCGGTAACCGGGCGGTTCTAAAGCTCTATTCGCCTTCGGAGGATTCCGCCTCCGGAGGCGCTCTCAAAGCCGGGACGCTTTCGGCAGCGTCTTCAGCGCTAATGCCAGGAGCGGGTGCGGCGCTGATACTCTCTCGACGTTGCGCTACACGCCCCGCCCGTTGGATTGATTCCACAAGCCGAGGATACACGCCGCAGCGACACATATTGGTGATCGCTGCTTCGATTTCTTCTTGGGTTGGCGCGGCATTTCGTTGCAACAAAGCCGCCGCCGCAATGACTATCCCAGGCGTGCAATAACCACACTGTATCGCCTGGTCAGCCACCAGAGCCTGTTGGACCGGATGGGATCGATCGCGCGATAGCCCTTCAATCGTCGTGATGAAGCGCCCCTCAGCCTCGGCGATGGTGATCCGGCAGGACCTCAGTGCCGTGCCATCAACCATCACCATGCAGGCGCCGCATGAACAATTTGCATCGCCGCCAGCACTCTTCGTGCCGGTCAGGTTTGCCGCTTCACGCAATGCGTAAAGCAGAGGCATATCCGGATCGAGATCAAACTCGATCGGGCGATCATTCACAGTCATGCGCGGCATAAGCGCATCCTAGCCCTGTAACGCTTTCAGCCTCAGGTGCGCCAACTATCGTCGATCTTGTCGACTTTGCGTTTCCAGGCTTCGAAGTCGAAAATTCCAGCGCCGCCTTGCGACTGCATGACCGAAAGGTCGCGCTGATGGACATCGACGACTTCCTGCGGAACAACATTCGGATCGCCCATACCCAGTGTCGCCACCTGGATTTCACAAGCGCGTTGCAACGCCCACATCTTCACGAACATGCCCTGAATGCCTTTATCCATAACCACGGGGCCATGGTTGCGCAGCATCAAGATCGTGTGGTCGCCTAAATTCTCAACCAGCCGCTCACCTTCCTCAGCACGAACCGTCACGCCTTCGAAGTCGTGATAGCCAATCTGATTCTGGAAATTGCATGCGTAGAAATTTGTCGGAAGCAGTCCGCCCTTGTGGCTGCAAACCGCCATAGTTGCCGTCGTATGGACATGGCAGATTGCATTGGCTCGTTCGCCCAAGTGCTTGTGAAAATAGGCGTGCTGCGTGAACCCTGCCTTGTTCACCATGTAAGGCGAACCGCCAACATTGTTCCCTTCAACGTCAATCTTCACAAGATTGGATGCAGTGACCTCATCGTAGAGCAATCCGAAAGGGTTGATCAGGAACGTGTCCTCTTCCCCCGGAACTTTCAATGAAATGTGATTGTATATGGACTCCGACCAACCGAGGTGGTCGAAAATTCGATAGCAAGCTGCAAGATCAAGCCTCGCCTGCCATTCTTCTTTGCTGCATTCGATCGTTGGTTTCAGCTGCGTTGCCATCGGGGGTTCCCTTCCGCCACAAAAGTTTGAAAGTGCGTATCGCATGATCCATAGGGAATGCACAAGGATTCCTGCGCTCATCGATAGACGAACGACTTTGCCATTCCAGCAGACCACAGCTAGGCGCGCAGATACATGAGCGCGAGCGGCAACAGTACGGCCAAACTGGTCAACGGGAGCATACCCGGACACTTAGTTGGGCAGACGCTGCCAATGATCATAGGTGTGGCTGCGATCATGTCGATCGGTTTGGTCGATGCCTATTTCATTGGACAACTCGGCCGCGACGCTCTGGCCGCAATTTCTTTCATCTTCCCAATCTCTGTCGCGCTTTCCAGTCTGGGCGTGGGAGTCATGGTCGGGATCAACTCAGTCGTCGCGCGTGCGCTGGGTGAAGAGGATACCGAAAAAGCCGCACGCCGGGCCAACCTCGGAATAGTCTTTGCAGTGGTAAGCGGCGTGGCGATGGGCTTGGCGCTCTACGTAGCTATCGACCCACTTTTTCGCCTGATGAACGTTGATGAACGGCTGATGCCGCTGATCCGGCTTTACATGGAACCATTTGCGCTCGGTTTTCCGCTCATTCTGGCCATCATGGGCATCAACGGAGTTCTCCGCGGACAAGGCGAGGCGCGCAAGACAAGTTACGTGTCGGTCACATATGCCATTGCGAACTGGATACTGGATCCAATCCTAATCACGGGCGCATTCGGCTTCGAAGGATACGGCATTGTCGGCGCCGCCCATGCCACGATTATCGGTTGGGGTTTTGGGGTGGTTGCGGCAATCGTCTTCGCAAAGGCCAGCCAATTGCCAGTCAATCCGGCACTCATGTTCAAAGGCCACTTGGTCGAACCACTGACCGCGATTCTCCGCGTCGGCGTGCCAGCTGCGTTCTCTAACGCTATCAACCCCATAGGCCTGTCTGTTCTGACAGCAGTGGTCGCTTTGCAAGGAGATGCAGCTGTCGCGGGTTTCGGCGCAGCAGGGCGATTACAGAGCTTCGCGGTTGTGCCGCTACTGGCGCTTTCCGGATCGATTGGAGCGATTGTGGGTCAGAATTGGGGCGCTCGCGAGTACGGACGAGCTCGCGAAGCAGCGGTTTACGCCGGCGGTTTCTGCATTGTCTGGGGACTTGGCATCGCCATAGCCATGGTTGCTGCGGGAGAGTGGTTCGCAGACTTCTTCACTGAGGACCCCGATGTCATCGCAGAATTCAAGCTTTACCTCAAAATCGCTGCCTGGGGCTATGCTGGCTTTGGATTGCTGATTGTAGCCAATGGCATCCTAAACGCAGTTGATCGAGCCAGCTTTGCACTCCTCCAGTCGGTTGTAAGAGTTTTTGGCGTGATGCTTCCATTTGCATGGCTTCTTCAGACAAGTTGGGGGAGTTCAGCTGTCTATGCGTCCGAGCTTGCGGCGAATCTCTTTGGCGCTTTGACCGGAGCTTTCCTGATCTACTGGATTCTGAAGCACCGTTCACCCAATAAATCGCGATAGCGCTTCGTTAACCATCCTGCCCCATAGAGTGCACCTCTCTCAAAAAGGGGCGCAAGCGAACATGGATGACCTGCTGGCGGAATTCGTCGCAGAAACGCGAGAAATGCTGGAGGCCAGCGAAAGCGAAATTATCGCTTGGGAGGCCAATCCAGAGGATCGCGCGCGGCTCGATGCAATCTTTCGCTTTGTCCATACGGTAAAAGGCAATTGCGGGTTTTTCGATTTCCCTCGCCTGGCCGCACTAAGCCATGCTGCAGAAGACGCTCTGGCTGAAGTGCGAGCCGACCGGCGTGACGCAGACAGCGCCCTTGTAACTGCGGTGCTCGCAGTGATTGATCGGATTGCCCAGATGGTCAACGCGATCGATGCTGATGAAGAATTCCCCGCTGGAGGCGATGATGAGCTGATTGCTGCGCTTGATGGTGCAGGAATCGACACCACTGAAATCGAAAATCCCATCGAAGCTGAACAGGTTTCGAAAAGGATGGACATCTCGACCGGCGCGCAACGCACAATCAGGCTCCCGGTCGATCTTCTTGACCGTGTCATGAGCGGTGTTTCCGACATGGTATTGGCTCGCAACGACCTTGCTCACCGGCTCGGACAAGCTGGCACTCAGCCAACGATCGATGGTCCATTCGAACGTCTGACCGCTATTCTATCCGACGTTCGCGATGCGATAACGAGGATGCGAATGCAGCGCATAGAAACACTCTATGCAGCGCTGCCGCGCCTTGTTCGCGACCTTTCGAGCGAGTTAGGGAAACAGGTCACGCTCGATCTGGAAGGCGGAGACGTGGAACTGGATCGGGAAATGATCGAAACAGTCCGCGATCCGCTGACACACATCATTCGCAACGCGATCGACCACGGGTTGGAGAGCCCGGCGGAACGAGCAGTCGCAGGCAAACGTGAATGCGGGCTGCTTTCGATCTCTGCGCGTCAGTCCGGGAATACGATCTCAATTGTCGTTTCGGATGATGGCGGCGGCCTGAAGGAAGCCAAGATAGCAGCCAAGGCCCAGAAGATGGGTCTGATTTCTGCAACGGATAGCGAGCGGATGAGCCGTGAGAGTGTTCTCCAGCTGATTTTCGAACCCGGATTTTCCACTGCAGACACGGTCAGCTCAGTGTCCGGGCGCGGAGTTGGCCTTGATGTGGTCCGCCAGAATCTTGAAAAAGTCGGCGGTAGCATCAAGGTCTCCAGCACGGATGGCGTGGGGACGCTCTTCACTCTGCAAGTTCCATTGACGCTTAGCATTATAGCTGGGCTCACTGTCGGGGTGAGTGAACAGCGCTTTGCGATTCCGCAAAGCTATGTCGAGGAAATCGTACATAGTTCGGCAAAGGCTCTGGACTATGCGCAGATGGGAGAAACCGCACTCGTTACTTTCAGAGGGGCGCGAACTCCGTGTCTGATGCTGAGCGATGTGCTCGGTTTACCGGCGTCGAATGCTCGTCATGGCGACCACATCATGGTGATGTTGCGCCTAGCTAGCGGGGATCTGTTTGCTCTGGCGGTCGATACGATACACAATCACGGAGATTTGGTAGTCAAACCGTTGGCTCCGGCCATAATGAAGACGGGCCTCTACGCGGGTACCACTCTGATGGATGATGGACAGCCCGTTATGCTGCTTGATGTGACGAGCATCGCCAGTCAGCACGGGCTAGTATCTGATGCCCGCACGCATGTACTTGACGATGACGACAAAGGCACAAGCGAGAGTTCGGCGCACGTGGTGCAGGCTATGCTCTTCAGCGATCTGAATGGTCGACGTAGCGCAATCCGGCTCGAGCTCTTGCAGCGGATCGAAACAGCTCCTGCGGCTGCCATCGAGAAGACTGGGAGTTCAGCGCGGGTCGTTATCGACGGTAACATCCTGCCATTGATCGGATTACCAGCAGGCGCACTTCCGAGCGAGCGCATCCGATGCCTACGCCTGACGGACGGGGCTTGCGAATTGCTTTATGCCGTTCGCGAGGTTGATGACGCAGTTGAGCTGACGCAAGATCTGAAACTCGTTTCGGATGACCCTGAGGTCGAGGCGGTCACGCTGGTTGAAGGCAAAGCGGTGACTCTGCTTGATGGTCATGCCCTTTTCTCTTTGCACGGAGAAGCGCCGCAGTCTTCGGCCAAGCCCACATGCGTCATACCTGACACAGAGTGGGCGCGGACAATCCTGGCACCGTTGATCCAGATTGCAGGTTACTCAGTTGCGACCGAGCACACCGAGGCCGAAGAAATCACAATTACTTTCGATGTCCTGGCATCGGGCGAAAGGCCGTCGGCTGAAGATGCTGCAGTGATCAGACTGCGAGATCAACCGGAAGATGAATGCGGCGCGAATACGATTTATCGCTATGACCGCGAAGGCCTGCTGTCAGCCTTACGCGATGCGACCCAAAGGAGGAGCGCGTGAACGATCTGCTCGTCATGATCAAGATTGCGGGCCGTCGCTGTGCACTGCACGCTCGCGACGTAAAGTCGGTCATCGAAGTCGGGGAAGTCACGCCGGTACCGGGTACTCCGAATTTCATCGCTGGTATGACCGCTCTGCGTAGTCAGGCCCTAACAGTTGTTGATTGCCGGCGCGCATTGGGCCTCGAGCAAGTAACTTGGAGCACGGATGAGCGCGCAGCGGTCATCGCCGTTGATGGCCATTCATACGCGCTGGTTGTGGACGAGATCGAGGACATAACGTCCGGCGCTTCAGAAGCGCAGCAAGTGACGGGCGGATTCGGCGATGAATGGTCCCGTATCGCTACTGGAATGATCGAAACTGCTCTTGGCCCGGCTTTGCTCGTTGACTTGAAAGCGCTGATTTCAGGTCCGAACGCATCAAAGACCGATTTCGGAGTTGCCGCTTAATCCTATTTACACCGCTCCGGCTTAGCGTTCTTAAAAATCTCAACCAGAGGTCGCTATGAAATCTTGCCTAATCGTCGATGATTCACGCGTTATTCGCAAAGTGTCGCGGCATATTCTCGAAACGCTGAACTTCGAGGTTGAAGAGGCCGAGAACGGGCAGATGGGTTTGGACCTGTGTGAGCAGGCTATGCCCGACGTCATTCTCCTCGATTGGAATATGCCGGTTCTTTCCGGGATCGAGTTCCTTGTGCAACTGCGCCAAAGGCCAGGTGGTGACACCCCTAAAGTCGTCTTCTGCACGACTGAAAACGATGTGGCGCATATTCGAGAAGCGATCGAAGCTGGAGCAGACGAATATGTCATGAAGCCATTTGATCACGAGACACTTCAGATCAAACTTCAGCTGGTCGGCTTCGCGTGACATCCGCACTAGCCTCTTCCGGCAGTGTGCTGAAAGACAAGGCGCAGTTACCATCAAGTCCTGCAGCACAAAGCACTGCTACACACGTCCGTGTGATGGTCGTCGACGATTCCTTGACTGTTCGAACGGTCTTCAAGCGAATGATCGAAGGCGCACCTGGAATGGTCGTTGTGGGGACCGCGAGCAGCGCTGAACGAGCGATCGCGCAGCTCGCCGATCTTTCGGTCGATGTAATTCTGCTGGATCTGGAAATGCCCGGCATGGGAGGGTTGGAGGCGCTACCAGCGCTCCTGAAAACCGCCAAAGGCGCCGAAGTACTCGTGGTCTCATCGCTCACTTCGGATGGCGCGGAACACACCATTTCAGCGCTATCGATGGGGGCCGCCGATACGATGCTGAAACCACGCCCCGGTGGTTTCAATGAAGAATATCGAGGTCTCTTGCTCGAGAAGATCCGCGCGCTTGGCGAAGCTGAGCCAGACACCGAGCATTCTAATTCAAAAGCGCCCGAAGCCACGTCCAAGCTTCCCAGACCGGGCAAACGTCCGCATGCTTTGGCGATCGGCGCGTCGACGGGCGGTATTCACGCGCTCAATCTTCTGCTTCGCGATCTTCCTGAGTCATTCGATCTGCCAATCCTGATCACACAACATCTGCCGGCTTCATTCATCCCTGTCTTTGCGCGGCAGATTGAAGTTGCAAGCGGACGAACCACACGGATTGCGGAGGACGGAACAGAAGTACAGGCCGGTCAAATCGCTATCGCAACAGGCCATGGGCATATGATTGTGAAGAAAGTCGGTGAGCGGCTGCTGGTTCGCACTTCTACTGAGCCAGCGAGGAGTGGGTGCCTGCCATCTGTCGACCCAATGCTCAGCAGCCTCGCTCAAACCTGCGACGGACACGCACTTGCAGTTATCTTGTCTGGGATGGGTCGGGATGGATCTGAAGGCGCCAGAGAGCTTGTTGAGCTAGGCGGGACCGTATTCGCGCAAGACATGGAAACGAGCGCAGTTTGGGGAATGCCCGGAGCGGTAGCGAAGGCGGGTATCACGAGCCTCGTAGGTGGCCCCTCTCAACTTAGAGAGGCAGTTTTGGCACTAGGAACAATCACCGCATTTGCGGGGAAGTGAATCCGTGGAAGTCAGCCAGGCCTCTCATCAGATAATCGCAGATTTGCTTGCGGCCAGAACAGGGCAGCACCTGACTGAAAGCCGCCGATGGAGGATCAATACCGCACTTTCTGGCGTGTTTCGCGAAAACGGGATTAGCAATGTCGACCAGCTCGTTTGTCTTCTCGCGCAGCCAGAAAGCTCTGCACGTGGCCGTGACCTGGCTCAAGAGGTTGTCGAAGCACTGCTCAACAACGAGACTTACTTCTTCCGCGACAAACCCACATTCGACCAGTTACCACTAGAGATATTGCCTGAGCTCGCCCAACGTCGGGAGAGAACCAAACGATTGTCAATCTGGTGCGCCGGCTGCTCTACTGGGCAAGAAGTCTACTCAATTGCGATGTTGTTTGCTGAACAGGGTGAACGATGGCGCGACTGGAACATCGACATTATCGGAACGGATGTCTCACACAGCGCTATCATTAGTGCTCGAAGTGGGCTTTACAGCCAGTTCGAAGTTCAGCGCGGACTTGGCGTTGCGCAAATGCTCAGGCATTTCGAAGAGAGCCACAAAGGCTGGCAGGTGGTTGAGTCCACGCGTTGCCTGGCGCGGTTTCAACAACACAATGTGCTCGACATACCTCCGGTACGCAGTCAGGTCGATCTGATCCTGTGCCGCAACGTTCTGCTGTACTTCGACGCGGCGACCCGTCAGAGAGCCTTTGAGCGGTTACATGCCGCTCTCGCCTTCGATGGTTTTCTTATGCTGGGTGCAGGAGAAACAGTCGTCGGCCAAACGCGGTCATTCTCCCCGTCGGAAGGACAGGCAAGCCTTTACAGTCCGGTGCATGAGGCACGAGACATTGGCTTCGCGGCGAGCGCATAGCTTCACCTGGGATCAGTCGGGAAACTGCGCACTGCCAATTTACGGTTCTTTAGCCACCGAACGCTAGGACTCCTGTCCGGTCGCAATCGCGCCAATGAGCGCAATCTGGGGACATTCTGTGGCGGAACAGAGCAAGCCTTGGCGCATGACGTCAATAGGCCTGGTGGCCGTACCTCTTGCTGTGCTCTCTCTCGTATTCGCTCTGATACTGCTTGCAGTGATCGCCAGCGATCAGATCGAAATCATCTCTATCGGTTCTCTACTGATCTCAGGCGCGATCATTTACGCTGCAACCTTGTTCCTCTTGGCCTGGAGCGGGCTGGCAAGCGTACGCGAACTGGAATCGATTGGCAGCACGGACAGCCTTAGCAGCCTTCCCAATCGTCGTGCGTTGCACGCCGATATTGAAGAGTTTTCGCGCGGCGATGATGAGGTTGCGATCGCCCTGATAGACCTCGACAGCTTCAAGCAGGTCAACGACCATTATGGTCACTCAGTCGGTGATCAACTGATCCAGCAGTGCGCTGAGCTTTTGCGGGAATCATGCGGCACCGAAGCCCAGTGCTATCGACTGGGTGGGGATGAATTTGCTGCAGTGATGGGCGGTCCGATTTCGGGTACGATCCTTGAAGGCATTTGCCGGTCATTGCTCGAAAAACTGGCGATTCCGGTTCAGGTTGGTGATCGACAAATTGCGGTTGGAGCTAGTATCGGACTAGCGCGCAGCACCCATGAAGCGCGTCTACCATCGAGCGAGATGCTCCGTCGAAGTGACGTTGCGATGTATATGTCGAAGCGCGGCGGGAAGATGCGCTGCACTTGGTTCAACGAAACCTTTGACCAACGGCGCGAAGCGGTGCGCGAGTTGGACGATGAGATGCGCAATGGCTTGACAACAAACGAGTTTGCGCTGGCATATCAACCGCTTGTGAACGCAGAAACCGGTGAGATTGTAGCGGTGGAATCCCTGCTTCGTTGGAACCGGGCAGATGGGCGAAACATCGGTCCAAACGTTTTCATTCCAGTGGCTGAAGAGTCCGGGCTCATCAACGCGATCGGCTTATGGGTCTTGCGCCAGGCCGTGAGCGACGCCTTGCGTTGGGAAGGCATCACTCTGTCGGTAAACATTTCTGCAGCACAACTTCGCAATCCTGAATTTCCCATCCTCCTCGGGGAAGTGCTCGAGGAAACGGGCTTCCCACCACACCTTCTGGAATTGGAGATCACTGAGACTTGTCTGGTGTTGGATCCAGTGGTCGCGGAGCGCACACTGGATCTCATACGTGGTTTCGGTGTGAACATTGCTCTCGATGACTTTGGAACAGGGTACGCGTCGATCGGCTTCTTGCGACAATTCCGCTTCGAAAAGCTGAAGCTTGACCGCAGTCTGGTGGTCCTCGCAGGCGAAGACAACGGCAGCCGGGCAATGATGCTGTCGAGCATCGCGATGGCGCGAGCACTCAACATGGCGGTCACAGCCGAAGGGGTTGAGACAGATGAACAAGCCAATATGGTCCGCACTGCCGGATGCGATCAGATTCAAGGATGGCTATTTTACAAGGCCCTACCTGCGTCCGAGATCGACCAATTGATTTCTGTGCAATCGGCCAAGAACGCTCCATCCAACAAGAACTGGCAACAGCAAAATAGCGGAAAAGCGGCATGAGCGCTCTTCAGGAAATCGCCGTTGATCTTGCCGCTGAAAAGATCGGAGATCCAATAGCTCATGCGAGTGCTTCCCGATCGGGAATTTCGCGCTTCAAGAACTGGTTCGATGGGCTGTCAATTGGCCGAAAAATCCGGGTCTTCTTTGGGTTCAATCTTGCCTTTGCACTGCTAGCTGGGCTGTTCGTAGTTCTCGGCTATGTCCAGTTGGACGAAAAATCCGGATACCTTGAAGAAGCGCACAAACGTTCAGTTGCTGCGGAGCGATTGCTCC
>JBCBHD010000015.1:0-21796 GCA_038526115.1 Pseudomonadota bacterium
GCTGCCGCGATACCGACGTCAGGATAAGCACCGAAGGAAAGCAGCTTCTCCTTCCCGCGATAGCGGTATTTCAGTCGCCAAAGCTTCGAGCCATTCGGTTGCACGAGCAGAAATAGGCCCTCTCCATCAGCGATTTTGTACCGGCGCTCTTTTGCCTTCGCTTTTTTGATCTGCAGTTCACTCAAGGCCATTGGGGGTATCGCTCCTTTTCGTTACCCCCACGAAATACCCCCAAAATACCCCCACTCCAAATCCGGTTTCAAGCGAATGCAAGCGGACGGAAGCGGACGCGAATCAGACGTACCGCTTTGATTTTGCTATTTTTTCGGATGTATACGGAAGAATGCGAACCCATGCGGATTCGGGATTGGTAGCGGAGGAGGGACTTGAACCCCCGACACGCGGATTATGATTCCGCTGCTCTAACCACCTGAGCTACTCCGCCCCAAAAGGGATTCGCGAGGCGCTTTGGCCTCTAGCGAGCGGCGCGTTTAGGACTGTGATCGGGCGCGGTCAACCGTTCTTGCGCCTATTGCGGACGATCTCGACCTCTGAACGCGCAACTCTTGATCGCCTCCCAAGGCCCACCCTTGTAAAGATGAAGTTCGAGTGCAGGGAACAAGAAGCGGCGCTCGTGCACTTCAGGACCAAGCTCAGCTTGGAGAGCGCGAGCCTCGCGCTTTGGGACCTTGTTCTGGATCGTGATGTGCGGCCGTGGCTCGTACAGATCCTGCGCTGTGAGACTGCCGTGGAAATGCTCAGCAATCAGATCTCGCAAAATGAGCAACTGCGGGCTTTCTAGCGCTATTGCCGTGCCGGTACCCAGATCCAGAAGGCCGGAAATTCTAGCTTCAGGGCAGGCAAATTCTCCCGTGATTCTGGGAAGGTAGTCTCTCAACTCATCAAAGAGGGAAGGCGCAAACGAATGGAACATCGTTACGTGAGCGTGCAGATGATTTCTTTCAGCCGGGTAGTGCGCCCTGCGCAATCCCTCTGCCCACCCCTGTATATCAGAAGGAAGCTTCGCGGTGACGATAAACGGATTGGCCATTCAGAATCGCGTCCGGCGGGCTGCTTTACATCTCGCCACGTTCGCGGCGGATCGCGTACCATTTCTCGACATTCGCATTATGCTCTTCGAGAGTTTCGGCGAACATGTGACCGCCTGTGCCATCCGCAACCATGAACAATGCACTGGTGGATTCCGGATTGAGCACAGCGGCGATGCTTTCTCGCCCAGGGTTGGTAATCGGTCCCTCTGGTAAGCCAACACGCGTATACGTGTTGTAGCCATTAACCGCAGCGATTTCTGACTGGCGGATACGCCGGCCAAGCGGCTTTCCCTTGGTTATCGGGTAAATTATGGTTGGGTCTGCCTGAAGCAACATCCCTGTTTTCACGCGGTTGGAATAGAGCCCTGCAACCATCCGGCGTTCTGAGGGCTTGCCGGTTTCTTTCTCGACAATGGATGCCAAGATCAACGCGTCGCGCATGGTCTCGACTGCAATGTCCGGGCCTCGCTCGGCCCATGCTTCCGCCAGATAGGTATCCATGGCGGCCTGCATCTGCTCGACAAGTGCTTTTCGGCTCTGCCCACGTTCATACGAATAGGTGTCCGGCAAGATCGAGCCCTCAAGCGGAATGTCGATCTCACCAGTCAACAGTTCTTCGGCCATAAGCCGTTCTTGAACCATGATAGAAGGCATGCCTTCCGGTATGGTGACAAAACGACGGATCACGTCGCCCGATTGGAAGGCTTGAAGGATCTGAGCCTGTGTCATGCCCGGTGTGAGCTGGAATTCCCCGGCCTGAATGGGATCAGAAGACCCAAGCAGCTTGGCACGAAGGACAAAGCCATCAGCCGATATTATGTGTCCTTCGTCTTCCAGCTTTTGAGCCACAGCCGTGACGGACGCGCCCGGTGGAATGACGAAGTTCGACTCCACTTTGACCGTCGCACCACCAAGCGCGATGCTGCCGAAATAGGCGCCCACTGCGATAAACGCAGCGATCACCAACCCGGCGATCAGGCCGAGTTTCGACATGCGATCAATCCACCTTCTGCATTATGATTGAAGCGTTGGTCCCTCCAAAGCCGAAACTGTTGTTCAGCACGGCACGAACTTCGCGTTTCTTGGCCTTTAGCGGGACAAGATCAATCCCTTCAGTGCCTTCATCCGGGTTATGAAGGTTGAGCGTAGGCGGAACGATCCCGTCTCGCATTGCCAATACACAGAAGACCGCCTCGACCGCGCCCGCTCCGCCGAGAAGGTGGCCAATGGCAGACTTGGTAGAGCTCATCGAAGCGCCGCTTAGATCGTCACCCAACACTCGTTTCACCGCTGCCAGTTCGATCGTATCCGCCATGGTCGACGTGCCGTGGGCATTGACGTAATCGATATCGCCAGGACCCAGTCCAGCCTTTTTGAGCGCCATTCGCATCGCGAGTTCGGCACCCTTGCCTTCCGGATGCGGCGCGGTGACATGATAGGCGTCCCCGGAAAGGCCATAACCAGTCACTTCGGCGTAGATCTTAGCTCCGCGAGCTTTGGCGTGCTCATATTCTTCAAGAACGACAACGCCAGCGCCTTCCCCCATAACAAAGCCTTCTCGGTCTTTGTCGTAAGGACGGCTCGCTTCGGTTGGCCTGTCGTTAAAGTTCGTATTCAGCGCGCGCGCCTGTGCAAACCCTGCAATGCCGAGTGGGTTCACAGTGCTTTCCGCACCACCTGCGAGCATAACGTCGGCATCGTCCATCATGATCATTCGGGCGGCGTCACCAATTGAGTGCGCACCTGTTGAACACGCGGTCACAACCGCATGGTTTGGCCCCATGAATCCGTATTTGATCTGGACCTGACCGGTTACGAGGTTGATCAAGCGCCCATGGACAAAGTGCGGAGAAACGCGTCCCGGTCCGCGCTCGTGCAGATTGACCGATTCTTTCTCAATTCCCGGAAGACCGCCGATCCCTGCGCCGATAGAACAACCTGTGCGCTCTTTTTGGGCGTCGGTCATATTTGTC
Source organism: Pseudomonadota bacterium (assembly GCA_038526115.1). GTDB lineage: Bacteria > Pseudomonadota > Alphaproteobacteria > Sphingomonadales > Sphingomonadaceae > Erythrobacter. Next base: position 3,026 of record JBCBHD010000015.1, read on the forward strand.
AGGCCGGCATCTTCAAGCGCCTGCCCAGCGGCATCAATTCCGAAAACTATAAAAGGGTCAACCTGACGCTGGATCTTTCCATCGACGCGCTTGTCGGCATCAAAGCCCCAAGGGTGCCCTTTGTCCTTGACCTCGCATGCGATGGTGCATTTCTGACCTTCGGGTTCAAACCGAGTGATCGGGCCCGCCCCACTCTCGCCTGCAATCAGGTTTTTCCAGCTGGTTTCGACATCGCCGCCTAAGGGGGTGACGAGACCTAAGCCAGTGACAACCACACGCCGCATTCCAATCCCTTTCCTGTCGTGCGTCAGGCCACTTCTGCGCGCCAAAAACGCTACAGGCCCGCGCCCCTAATCGGGCTCGGGCCTGTTGGTCAGCTACCCGTGCAAGACGGGCAAGCCAAGGGCAGGTCAGCCCTTATTCTCTTCGATGTATTTCGTTGCATCGCCAACGGTGGTGATTTTCTCAGCAGCATCGTCCGGGATTTCAACGCCGAATTCTTCTTCAAACGCCATCACCAGCTCTACGATGTCGAGACTATCAGCGCCCAGATCATCAATGAAGCTTGCATCCTGAGCAACCTTATCGGCTTCAACGCCAAGGTGCTCAACGACAATTTTCTGCACGCGGTCGGCAGTATCGCTCATGTGTATCCCTCTTGAATTGGGGTTAAGAATTGCCCCTCGCCCTAGTCAAGGGCTGGATTGAGCGCAAGTGGCGATCAGCCTGACCGTAAGGTCAATCGAACAAATCCCGCGGGTCTAACCGTTCCATATCACCGCGAAACGCCAACGAACGCTCAATCATGTATTTATGCCATGAACCAAACATAACAAGGGCATTCAGGCCCTGCCCGCTGATAGAATCGAGCGCGGCGTTGATAAGATCGGTGTGTGACGCATTGATCTTCGTCCATCCGCCAGCCCCCAGATCGCGATCAAAATAGATCTGGTATGGGGTCTGAGCATTTTGGACGAGAACATCATATTCAGGCGTGTGGATAAAACGCGGATCATCACCCCTGCCTCGCACAGCGTCCGAATATGCAGCACGAGCAGCACGATGTTCAGCCCATTGCGACGCTCGCTCTGGATCGTTTTCGATTGCTTTTAGGGCAGTGGTTCGACCATCGGCGATTTGCTGTGTCCAGCCAGCCGTCCCTAACATTTCAAAGTCCATCTCGCGCGAAAGCGGAAAAACGACATCCGTGTACTCTGGGAAAACTCTCGCGCGAGGCTCGGTTAACTCGCCGGTCTCCGCAAAACCCCGTTTTGCTTCCGTCATTCGATCCGGAGGGATCTCCGTAAGAATGATGTCGGGCTCCAACCTGCGCACGCTCTCTCTCAGTACATTGAGAGAAAAGGCACTGCTGGTCCGGTGCGTACGGTGAAGAACGCCTAGGGTCGTAACCTTGGTCATTTGATTGGTCGATATCGTAGCCGGCGGCGCGCAACCGACAACGGTCTGGCTTGCAGCACTCGCTCCAGCAACCGCAGCAAGACTTCCGAAAATGGCAGAGCGACGTGTTGTTTTCATGCCAACCTTTCGCACCTGCCCCGCATATGGTTACGCAATCATCCCGTCATTCCGCAGCCGGCACGCTATCTCCTGACGGTGCCGCTTCGGCTTCGGCATAGCGAGCTTCGAGGATCTCTTTCCTCTGCGCAAACTGTTCTTCCGCCTCAATACGCTTCGAAACCCGCTCCAGGGACTCACTGGTCATCCATTTGCCTGGCTCGATATTCTCGGCCCGCGAATAATAGTCCTGAGCAGCCTCGAATTCTCTCCGGCTTTCGTGGCAAAGTCCGATGTTGAAAAGGACAGAGACCTGCTGTGGGTTGTTCTCTTCTAACCCTTCAAAAACCTCGCAAGCTGCGCTCGCATCACTTTTGGTCAACTTAAGGCCCTGTTTGAAGAGCTTACGATCAGCCTTCTCCAGTCCTTTGCGACGCTCCAACAGTCGATAATCGGAACGGAAATACCGAGGCGCCAGCGCCCAACGCGTCCGCGTGGCTAGCGCTTCGATCAAACGATCGGTCATGCGCCTGGTGGAAGGACGTGAGTCTTCATCCGTGCAATAATCCGTTGAGCTCGAATCTTCATCCCGATCGGAATACAAAACCCGTCCATCCGAGCCGACCAGTTCAATGTCGTAGCGCAGCGACACCTCGTAACTGCTGCAACTGTAGTACGTGACCTTATTGCGCACGCAATCTCCATCGTCGTCCTTTTCGACACAAGTCGTGACACGCTTGTCGTCAAGCTCAGTAATGGATGAACTGCTATCGGCGGAGCCAGCGAATGATGCGTCGATAAATTCCGCAGAGGTGGGAACAATTTCGAACCATTGCTCGTCGTCGAGCCGAAGCCCATCGAGAGCCTCTTTCAGTTCGAACGACACCTTCGAACCTTCCTCTCCCTCGAGCCGTTCGACCGCAATTGTCTCAAGCCCCAGCCCGGCGTCACTTGTGGCGGGTGAGTATCCAGACGCTGCAATAACTTCTGCTGAAGCGTTTGAACCGGCCAGACCGACGCCGATGGCGATGGCCCCTGCGAGATATTTGCGAAGATTCATTTTCTGCCCCCGAGTCAAATCATCGAACGATACTGTCGTAAGACTTTTGTGAAGAACAGCTGAATTGCAAACAACAAGAATCTGGATGTGTCTTCCAAGGCTGCTTGCAGGAACCTCAGTGTTGATCGCGGCGGTGAGCACTTGGACAACAGTGTCGAAGCGGCAATCAAACGGGTGGAAGGGGAGGAATAACCTGTCGACCAATTCTGCGATGCGCAGAAAAGTGATCTCAAATGCGAGGCACGGTTATTGATCGAAACCGCCTTCCGCTATATCCCTGACGGTCAACTCTTCGCCGACATGCTGGAAAAGCAATACGCCTAAACGGAGCAGCGCGTTGAGCGCCGGTTCTGCGGGGGACCAGTCCGCCAAGCGCTCCGCGCTTCAAAACATAACACAACGTTCCTCACCACCGGGGCGTCTGCACTGCGCGGACGCCCCTTTTTGGTGAAGTATCAACTTTCAGTTTTCGGCGGCTCAATCACCCGGAGTTGCAACTCACGAAGTTGCTTCAAATCGACCTGAGCGGGTGCACCCATCATCAGATCTTCGCCCTTCTGGTTCATCGGGAAAGCGATGACCTCGCGGATAGCCTCTTCTCCCGCCAACAGCATCACGATCCGGTCGATCCCCGGAGCCGATCCGCCATGTGGCGGAGCGCCGAGCTTGAACGCTTCGATCATGCCCGAGAAGTTCGTGTCGACATCTTCTCTGGTGTAACCAGCGATTTCAAATGCTTTGTACATGATGTCAGGGCGGTGGTTCCGGATCGCGCCTGAACTCAGCTCATATCCATTGCAAACGATGTCGTACTGCCACGCCTTGATGTCCAGCGGGTCCATCGTTTCCAGCGCTTCCATTTCGCCCTGCGGCATCGAAAATGGGTTGTGGCTGAAATCGACCTTCTTGGCGTCCTCATCATACTCGAACATCGGGAAATCGACGATCCAGCAGAACTTGAAACACCCCTCTTCGATCAGGCCGAGCTGCTCACCAACCTGCGTGCGAGCCGCGCCAGCAAGCTTGGCAGCGTCCTTCTCCTTGCCAGCAGCGAAGAACAAGCCATCATCCGGGCCGAGCCCAAGTTCGTTGTAGAGCTCTTCCATGCGCTCCGGCCCGTGGTTTTTGGCAATCGGCCCGCCAAATTCCCCGCCTTTGCGGGTGACATAGCCAAGGCCCGCAAAGCCCTCTCCCCGCGCCCAATTGTTCATATCATCGAAGAATTTGCGGCTTTTCTCATTAGTGTTCGGCGCCGGAATGACACGAACCACCCCGCCCCCGCCGACGATCTTCTCGAACAGGCCAAAACCCGACTTTTCGAAATGGCTTGTGACATCTGAAATGATCAACGGATTGCGCAGATCCGGCTTGTCCGTACCATACCTCAGCATCGTTTCAGCGTAAGGGATACGCGGGAAGCTGCCTGAAGGCGTTACGGTCTTGCCGCCCGAAAATTCCTCAAAACATCCGGCCAACACGGGCTCTAGCGCCTGAAACACATCTTCCTGTGTCACAAAGCTCATTTCGAAATCGAGCTGGTAGAATTCCAGACTGCGATCAGCGCGCAAATCCTCATCACGGAAACACGGCGCTATCTGGAAATAGCGATCAAATCCGCTGACCATAAGCATCTGCTTGAACATCTGAGGCGCTTGGGGGAGCGCGTAGAAGTTGCCCGGATGCATCCGGCTGGGCACGAGGAAATCGCGCGCGCCTTCTGGCGACGAAGCGGTCAGAATTGGGGTCTGGAATTCGGTGAAGCCCTGATCGATCATCCGCTTGCGAAGCGAAGTGATCACCTGGCTGCGCAGCATGATGTTGCGATGCATCGTGTCACGCCGCAGATCGAGGAAGCGGTACTTCAGCCGGATATCTTCCGGATAGTCCTGTTCACCAGCGACCGGCATAGGCAATTCTTCGGCGGCGCTCTGAACCGTGATCGAGCGAGCAAATACCTCAATTTCTCCGGTTGGCAGTTCGCTGTTCACAGTCTCCGGAGTGCGGGCTTTCACATCGCCATCAATGGTGACGACGGATTCGGCGCGCAGGCCTTCAAATACGGAAAGGGCCGGCGAATCTTCGTCAGCCACGATCTGAGTAATGCCGTAATGATCGCGCAGGTCGACGAACAACACGCCGCCATGATCCCGCTTACGATGGACCCAGCCCGACAAACGGACGGATTCGCCAACGTTTTGGGCAGAAAGCTGTGCGCAAGTATGACTACGGAAGGCGTGCATCTAAACTCTTGTCCTGTTCGAGAGTATGGGGCTAAGGGCGCGCCCCAGTTGCGACTGGTTTTTCGCAGGCTGTTTGGCCAAGCGAGATATGGGCGCGCTAACAGGGCATGACCTGCATTTTGTCAAGTCGTGCGCTATCTAGAAAACGGGGCTGACACCAGCCCGAGAGCGGCACTCCGCTCAAACAAACGAAGTAGATATGAAGATACATGATCTGATTACGACCTCTGACGCTCTGGCCGATTTGTGCGAGCGTCTCGCCAAGTCCGAGTTTGTCGCCGTCGACACTGAATTCATGCGCGAGAACACGTACTGGCCTGAATTGTGCCTGGTACAAATCGCCAACACGGAAGAGGCGGCGGCAATCGATCCGCTGGCCGATGGGATCGATCTCACACCTCTCCTTGATCTGATGTGCGAAAATCAAGACGTGTTAAAGGTCTTCCATGCTGGCGGACAGGACGTTGAGATCATCGTCAATATGACCGGCAAAACGCCTACGCCGATCTTCGACACTCAGATCGCGATGATGGCGATCAGCCAGTCGGAACAAATTGGCTATGCCAACCTCGTCGATACTTGGCTGAACATCCAGATCGACAAAGGCGCTCGCTTTACGGACTGGAGCCGCCGTCCGTTGACAGATCGGCAGATTGAATATGCGATTGGTGATGTGACGCACCTGTCGAAGATTTTTCCGAAGATACTCAAAAAACTGATCAAGACGGAACGCGGCGCTTGGCTTGATGCCGAAATGGAAAAGCTGGCGGATGCATCGAAATACCTGATTGATCCCGATACTTCTTGGAAACGAATTCGCTCACCAGGGCGCAACGCTCAAGTGCTCGGTCGATTAAAGTCCCTTGCAGCATGGCGCGAAGGAGAAGCGCAGCACAAAAACATTCCTCGCGGACGCATAATGCGAGATGAGACGCTTGCGGATATCGCCTCACACCCGCCTAAGAAGCAAAGCGATCTCGCCAAAGTGCGCGGCCTTTCGGCTGCCTGGAAAGACAACGATATCGGCAAACGCATGATGCGCGTAATCGCTGATGCAGAGCCGTTGCCAAAATCGGAAATGCCGGAAAAAATGAAACGGGGCGCACCGCTTGGCAAAGAGGGCGCGCTAGTTGCCGATTTGCTCAAGTTGCTTTTGAAAATCCGTGCACGCGAAATTGATGTCGCGGCCCGACTTCTGACCCGCGCTGATGAAATGGAAGCACTCGCTGCCGGAGTGCGCGACCTCAAAGTCCTTCAGGGCTGGCGCTATGATGTCTTCGGCAAAGATGCGTTGGAACTCGTCGAGGGGAAGGTCGCCTTTGCGGTCGATAACGGCAAACTGATCATGACTCACATCGACGACATGCAAGCCAGCATGGAAGAAGCGCTGGCGGCCGAGTGACTGACAGCACGTGAGCACATACCTCCCCACGATCAAGCAGCTTCAGTATCTCGTTGCGCTGCATGAGCATGGCCACTTTGGCCGCGCAGCGGATGCAAGCTTCGTTTCGCAATCAACGCTTTCGGCAGGCATCCGTGAATTGGAGTCGCTGCTTGGCGTTACGCTTGTCGAACGAAGCCGCCGCGTCGTACGGTTCACAGCGCTTGGCGAACAGGTGGTGGCGAAAGCCAACAGGTTGCTACGCGAAGCCGAAGAGCTTTCTGATCTGGTTCAGGCCGCTGGCAAGCCGTTGTCTGGCGTTCTGCGTATGAGCGTGATTCCAACTATCGCGCCATTCATGCTGCCGCGCGTTTTACCCCGGTTGAAGCGCGAGCGGCCTGATCTGCAATTGATGCTGCGAGAAGAGACAAGCCAGGACGCGGTCGAATCGCTTCAGCATGGACGGGTTGATTGCGTATTGCTCGCCCTGCCTTTCGACACCGGCGAAGTTGAAGTCGAACACATTGCCGATGATCGTTTGTTTGTGGCCTTTCCGAAAGATGATCCGCGTGATCCGCCAGACGTGATACCGCCCGATATGATTGATCAGGGACGCTTGCTGTTGCTGGAAGACGGCCATTGCTTGCGCGACCACGCACTCGCAGCGTGCAACCGCAGTGAACTGAGAGCCAGTGCCAGCATGATCGGGACAAGCCTGCACACATTGGTCCAGATGGTGGACAACGATCTTGGCCTTACGATGCTACCCGAAATGGCGCTGGATGCAGGCATACTCGCCAACACCGGCGTGATCGCACGCCCGGTCGAAAGCGATACGGCGAAACGCGAAATTGTCTTGGTGTGGCGAAAGAACTCGCCAAGAGAAGCCGATTTCAGACTGCTGGCAGAAGAACTACGGGCGGGGTAATGACTGTGATGGCTGTCACGCGCACTTCCTATAGATTTCTCGAACATCTCCATTCCACAATTTGGAGAGGTGAGAATGAAAAAGCGAGTTTCGGTAATCATGACTGCCGTTGTGCTGGTTACGGCAGCACCCGCATACGCGAACTGTAAATCTCAAGTCGATGCCGCTACGAAAGCACAAGCAGAACGTGACAAAGCCTGTGCGATTGCCGCCAAGCCATTATCAAAAAAGACAGCCAAACAAGTGAAGCAAGGCGACAGTGTTTGTCGAGCTAAGGACAAAGTCTATCAAGCGGCTGCCAAACGGTTGCATGACTGTGCCAAGCGAAATCGATAAGCAAAGAGGCTTGCCGTGGGCCCATCTTTGACACACGACATCACACCCGGCTTCGCATTGAGCGGCCGGGTGTCTATTTTCAATCCATATGCTTGAGCCCGACCCGGAGGTAATCCCAGCCGGTAATACAGGTCAGAACTGCGGCTGCCCAAAGGGTCGAAAGGCCAATCACATGTATCCACGTTTCTGACACGGACGCGCAGGCATCACCCGGAATCTGACAGGGCTGGCCATGAATGGCACCGCCTCCGATCAACGCACCGAGCGAGATCAGCTGAAATGCGGTCTTCCATTTCGCCAATTTCGACACAGGAACTGAGACTTGCAATCCGCCGAGAAACTCGCGCAGACCTGACACGGCGATTTCGCGGATGAGTATGATCAGGCCTGCAATGACATGCATGTCACCCACATAAGGCCCGCGCAGATAGCCCTGCGCTGTTAGGACAAGGATTACCGTCGCAACCATTATCTTGTCCGCGATCGGATCCAGGAAAATGCCAAGTTTAGAGACGGTGCCTTGCGCTCTAGCAAGATATCCATCGAAAAAGTCTGTGATCCCGATCAGACAATACAGCACGAAGCCGATGGCATAGCCGAGCTTCCAATCCGGCCACCACAGAAAGAACCCGAGCAACGGCAATGCCAGAATACGCGACAGCGTTAGGATATTTGGAAGGGTCCACATATACCCGTCAGCTCTAGCGTGTCGGTTCGCCGCACAAAAGACGTTTCGCCACGGTTCTAGACGATCTTGTGAACGCTCTTGAGAATGTGCTGGTGATCGCTATGTCACGCGAGTGAGGGGACGTTGATTAACTAGGCTGCATGACTACATCGACGCACCTTATGCGCCGCAAGCGCTTCTTGCCGTTGATGATCACGCAGTTCTTCAACGCGTTCAATGACAACCTCTACAAGACAGCCTTGGTGCTGTTCGTTGTCTACACCGTTTACAACGATGAGAAGCAGGAAGCACTGTTCAGCGGCCTGGCTTCGTTGATCTTCATTCTCCCCTTCATGTTGATGTCCGCGCTTGCGGGCCAGCTCGCCGACACGCGCGACAAGGCGAAGATCATCCGAACGGTCAAGATCTGTGAGATTGGCTGGGCAACACTGGGCGCAATTGGCCTGTTTATGGCTTGGCAGGGCATCATGGTGCACACAGTCGCCATCCCCTTGTTGCTGTTCGTTGTCTTTCTGGCGGCGGCGCAATCAGCATTCCTTGGACCAATCAAGTACGCGATACTTCCGCAGCATCTCAAGAAGGACGAAGTTCTTTCCGGCACCGGATTGATTGAAGCCGGCACCTACATCGCCATCCTCACCGGAACGATCCTGGCCGGTTTCATCGTGGTTGAGCTGGCTATGGTATTGATAGTCATTACCGCGATTGTCGGCTATTTCGTCAGTAGGTTTGTGCCGGATGCTCCACCGCAAAGCGATTATGAAATGCACTTTCCGCTGATTGAGCCATATCGCGAGAAGGTGGATAATCGTGCGCTGCGCTGGCTTGGTTACCCTGCTGTCATGTTCGCCGATCAGGTGGTGATGAGTTGGAAACTCGTGCGTGAAACCATGCACAACCGCGAGATTTGGTTGGCAATCGTAGCCATCAGCTTCTTCTGGACGATTGGAGCTGTCCTCTTCATCCAGTTCCCGCCTCTCGCCAAAAATCAGTTGTTGGCAAACCCCGAAGTCGCCAGCCTGTTTTTGGTGATCTTCTCTATCGGAATCGCGATCGGGTCGGTCGGTATCAACGCGCTGCTGAAAGGAAAGGTCTCGGCGCGCTATTCCCCAATCTCGGTGATAATCATGGGCGCGTTCGTATTTGGCTTTTACACGGTCGCAAAAGCTTGGATCCCCAATCCGAGCGGGGAATTGCTACCGATTGAGCAGTGGATTCTTGAGCCACTGGCTATCCCGCTTTCCTTCATGCTGCTCGGCATATCGACCGCAGGCGGGTTCTTCGTTGTCCCGCTTTATGCCTTCCTGACAACACGCTGCGCACACGACGCCGCATCGCGCACTATTGCCGCGAACAACATCGTCAACGCTGTCGCGATGGTTGTGGGTTCTGCCTTTGCAATCGGACTAACCAGCCTCGGCATACCAGTTGTCGAACAATTGCTATTCGCCGCTGCCATGACAGGCATCTCTGCATGGCTTGGCTGGCTGTTGTTCAAAGCAGAGAAAGAAGCCGGCGCCGCCAAAGGATTGGTCGGCGTAGACGTTGATACGTTCAGATAATGAACACCAGAATTGCGGCTGTCGCGGCGAGATATGTGCTGGCAAATCCACGCACATCTTCCTGAGTCAGCGCCCAAAGGCTTTCAGCCGGGATATCGTGAAGATCGCCCTTCACATGCGGCGGGAGCGATGATCGGAATGGGTGCGCCGCTTCCTCATCTGTCAGCACAAGAGCTCGGCGCTTGAACGGACCACCTTCGCGGCGACGACTATCAGCGTCAGAGATAAGATCGCTGGTGAGCTTGGCGTATTTCATGCTGAAGGCTTTAACACTTTCTTAACCCGACAACACCGCCCAGAGTTCTTGTGTAGCAGCGCGGGACAGTTCGCCTGTCGGTTAACGATGGTCGTGGATTTCAGCTTGAGTTTGATATGCCCGAAAAGCGGCGCTAAGCGCGGGCAAAAGCGCGAGAGGACAGAACCTTGGCCCCCACTCCAAAAACTGCCGCTGAACTGCTGGTAGAATGTCTGGCTGATCAAGGCACAGACAGGATCTTTACCGTTCCAGGGGAGAGCTTCTTGGCAGTCCTCGATGCTCTGCATAACCAATCCGGCATTGAGACGATCACGTGCCGTCAAGAGGGCGGAGCGGCCTTTATGGCCTGCGCAGATGGCGCGATGACACAAAGGCCTGGGATTGCCTTCGTCACGCGCGGACCCGGAGCAACTAACGCCAGTATTGGCGTTCATGTTGCGCACCAGGATTCGCAGCCAATGATCCTGTTCGTTGGCGATGTTGCGCGCAGCATGAAAGATCGCGAAGGATTTCAGGAAGTGGATTTTCCTGCATTCTTCGGCCCGATCTGCAAATGGGCGGCAAAGATCGATGATGCAAAGCGGATCCCGGAATATGTCGCTCGCGCATACGCTGTCGCGGTAAGTGGCAGGCCCGGCCCGGTCGTGCTCGCTCTGCCTGAAGATATGCTATGCGATCCAGTCGACGGAGCATTGAGACCTCGTCCGATGATCGTGAGACCGGCGCAAGCGGTCTGTCCGGACGCTATGCAAGCTCTCTTTGCATTGATCGCCGATGCGGCCAGTCCGATTGCTATCATTGGAGGCGCGGGCTGGAATGCCAAAGCCCGCGAACACTTCCAAAGATTTGCCGAGGGTATCGGCTTACCCGTTGCCACCGCTTTTCGCAGGCAGGATGCAATCTCGCCTTCATCGTCGGTCTATGCTGGGAATCTCGGTTATGGCCCCAACCCGAAATTGGTTGAACGCGTGAAGCGGGCCGACTTCGTCCTCGCGGTCGGCGCTCGGCTGGGAGAAGCCACGACAGATGGCTATAGCTTCCCTCTCCCCGATCATCCTGAACAGTTGCTGGTGCACGTTCATCCGGATCCGGAGGAATTGAACCGGGTCTATTTGACGGAGCTTGCCATGTGCAGCGCTGTTGATGAGTTCGCGGAGGCTGCGGCACTTTGGGAAGACCACTCGATCATCCCATTCGACGCCGGAGCCCAAGCTAACGAGGAATGGAAGGACTGGAGCACTTATCAGCCATCTGACGACCCTCCGACACTAGACATGGCTGCCTGCGTCACGGCGATGAGAAAGGCCTACCCTGCCGATACAATTATCTGCAACGGCGCAGGGAACTTTGCCGGATGGTGGCATCGCTATTGGCGATATAATGGGCTCGTCACACAACTCGCGCCTACTGCTGGCGCAATGGGCTATGGCGTTCCTGCCGCTGTGGCTGCAGCCTTACGATATCCCGAACGCCATGTCGTTGCAGTAGCAGGCGATGGCGATTTCCTGATGAACGGGCAGGAGTTGGCAACCGCAGCTCAGTACGGTGCCAACCTTCTGGTACTGGTGGTCGACAACAGCGCCTACGGAACAATTCGCATGCATCAGGAGCGCGAATATCCCGGCCGCGTATCAGCCACGAAGCTCTCCAATCCTGATTTCGCCGCCTTGGGCTCTGCCTTTGGGGGATGGTCAGCCACCGCTTCGACTACCGAAGAGTTCAAAAACGCCTTGGCCGAAGCACAATCGCGAACAGGGCTCCGATTGATCCACATGAAGATCGACGTTGAACAGCTCGCAGCCAGCGGTGCGACTGTGAGCGGGCTACGAGCGAAAGCTTAACCTTCTGCCATTTTGCAGATCAGTTTCCATTCTGCCGGCTTGATCTTGGCGACTGACAGTCGGGACAATCGCACCAATTCGCAGTCCGCAAGTTTGGGCTCGGCTTTGATCTGTTTCAGTGTGACTGGATGATCAAACTTGCGCTTTGGCTTGACCTTCACCGCTGCCCATTTGCCGGTATCATCCGTCGGGTCGAGTATTCCTGCCACAGTGATCTCGCAGATTCCGACGATCTCTAGCCCTTCACGCGAGTGATAGAAGAACGCTTCATCACCAACTTCCATGGCGCGCAGGTTCAGTTTTGCGGAATGGTTCCGCACACCATCCCAGACGCCTTCTTTCTCGTCGACCAGATCATCCCAGCTGTATTTGAATGGTTCCGATTTCACCAACCAGTAATTGGCCACGATCACGCTCCTTCGATCAAGATTGCAGGACGTCAACTAAGCAAAGCAGATCAAGCTCGCCACCCCAAAAGGTCGTTCAAACGCACGGATTAACCCGATTTTTATGCCTGTTGGTCAAAAGAGCGGACATTCGCTTTTCGGAAGGGGGCAGGCCGTTCGCGGCGCGTTTCAAGCAAAGTGGCTCACAAGGACAAAACAAACCGCTTTGGCAGTGCCGAACGCGACCTCATTGCTCTTGGCATCGCGACCGGAGCCATCATTCTGTTCGTTGCCACTGGCGGGACAGTTCTTCCCGGCATTATGCGCGCGCTATTTTCTCAAGGCAACGCGCCCGATCCAATCCTCGTAACCGCCTTACTCCTCAACATTGCGCTCATCATCTTCGGCTGGCGGCGCTACAGACAGCTTACAGTTGAGATCAGTGACAGACGCCGGGCTGAGGCGCATGCACGTGAACTGGCAGAAACTGACCCGCTGACGGGCTGTCTCAATCGTCGAAGCATGGCCGATGCGACTGAGCGCTTGCGTGAATATGCGCGGCGCAACGGGCAAGCTGTCGCCTTTGCGATGATCGATCTCGATAATTTCAAACAAATCAACGATATGCATGGCCACGCAGTTGGTGATGCCGTGCTGGAAACTCTGGCTGAGCGCATCCGCGGCCAGTTGCCCAAGCACGCCGAATTGGCACGCCTTGGTGGCGATGAGTTCGCGTTTGTAACGCCGTTCGACAGCAACGCTCCAGAACGCATCGATGATCTTGTTATTCGTCTATATGAGCACGTGACAGGTCAGTTTGAGCTCAAAGGCATCACGATTGATGCAACCATGTCGATTGGGGTTGCTACCGATCATGACGATCAGGGCCAAAACCCATTAGTCTCCGATGCAAGCGAGCTCATGCACCGCGCCGATATCGCCATGTATCACGCCAAGAAGCAGGGCAAGAACCGTTTCTTCTGGTTTGAGCCGACGATGGAAAACGAGCTGCGTTTCCGCAACGAGCTTGAGATCAGCATCCGCCGCGGCCTCGCCCTGGAAGAGTTTGTTCCATACTACGAGCAACAGATCGATCTCGATAGCGGCAAGCTGGTCGGTTTCGAAATGCTTGCTCGCTGGCAGTCACCACAGCTTGGCCTGGTCAGCCCCGAGATCTTCATTCCCATCGCTGAGGAAATGGGCGTGATCGGCGAACTTTCCGGACAGTTGATGGAGCGCGCATTTCTGGATGCCAGTGAATGGGATGACGCACTGACGCTTTCGATCAACATTTCACCAGTCCAACTACGTGACCCCTGGTTTGCGCAGAAGCTGCTCAAGCTGTTGGTCAAGCAGGGACTTCCACCGCAGCGCCTCGAAGTCGAAATCACAGAAAGCTGCCTGCACAACAATATTGGCATGGTTCGTTCCATGATCACGTCGCTGCGCAATCAGGGCGTGCAGATCAGCCTCGATGATTTCGGAACCGGCTATTCCAGTCTGGAGCAGCTGCGTACATTGCCGTTCGATCGCCTCAAAATTGATCGCAGCTTCATCGCCGAACTGAACAACCCTAATGGCCGATCGAAAATCGTCGATGCGATTATCTCATTGGGTCGTGGTTTAGATATGCCCATCACCGCTGAAGGCATCGAAGACGAACAAATTCTGGAATCGCTCAAAAAGATGGGTCGTCTCAAAGGTCAGGGCTATCTTTATGGCCGGCCTGAGACTGCTGAGCAGGTGCGTGAACGCTTGCGTGCGAGCGGCCAACTTGCCAGCCAGACTGCGTCGCCTGACATCGAAGAAACAACACATTTCTTTCCCGAACCCTCCATGGCGAGAATTCGCGCCAGTCACTAAGCCTGTGTCGCAGGACTGGACGAAGCGCTGACCCGTGCATAAATGCGCGGAACAATGCGCATTCCCTTCATCAAGATGCATGGCCTCGGCAATGATTTCGTCGTGCTTGATGCGCGGGAAAACGACCTGCCTCCAGTGACGGCTCAGACCGCGAGATCTCTGGCGGATCGCACCATGGGTATTGGTTGTGATCAACTGATCCTGCTCGAGCCGAGTATGGTTGAAGATTTTCGGATGCGAATCTTCAACGCCGATGGCGGTGAAGTTGAAGCATGTGGGAATGCATCACGAGCAGTCGCTCTTTTGCACGGCAAGGCTGCGCGCATCGAAACGGAGGGCGGTTCGATCGCGCTTGAACCGGTGAGTGGCGGCGCAACTGTCGACATGGGAACGCCCCGGTTCGAATGGGACGCAATACCACTGGGTTATGCCATGGACACAGCTAACATGCCTGTTGGCTGGGGTGAACTTGAAACACCCCACGCAGTGAATGTTGGCAATCCACATGTCGTATTCTTCGTTGAAGACACAGAGCTGATAGATCTCGCATCGCTCGGTCCGCTGATCGAACGCGATCCCCTTTTCCCCCAAGGGATCAACGTGAATGTTGCCAGCTTGGTAGGCGAAAACCATCTGCGCTTGCGGGTTTGGGAACGCGGCGCTGGCCTCACCAAGGCATGCGGGACGGGAGCTTGCGCCACCGCAATCGCTGCCATGCAGCGTGGATTGGTAAATCGGGAGGTGAAAGTCTCTCTCCCCGGCGGAGATCTGCATATCGCATGGGACGCCGAGGATCACATCCAGATGACAGGTCCGGCTACCGAAGCTTTCCGTGGCACTTTTGAATGGGCCGATTATTCGTGAGCGGGCCTGAAGTCATTTCTCTTGGCTGCCGGCTCAACATTGCCGAAAGTGAACGGATGCGCGCCATGCTGGCTGACGCCGGCGATGTGGTGGTTGTCAACTCATGCGCCGTTACCAGCGAGGCTGTCCGCCAGACACGGCAGGCAATACGCAAGGCCCGCCGGGCGCGCCCGGATTCGAGGCTCCTTGTGACCGGTTGCGCGGCGGATATCGAACGTGATCAGCTTAGCGCGATGAGCGAAGTCGATGGCCTAATCGCCAATGAGAGCAAGCTCGATCCTCGTGCATGGAATATTCCAGCAAGCGAAGCCCCACTCGCCCCGACCAAGACCCGCGCTTTCATCGCTGTCCAGAATGGATGCGACCATGCTTGCACGTTCTGCGTGATCCCGCAAGGACGCGGAGTCAGCCGTTCTCTGTCAATCGCCGCTGTTTTGCGCGAGATCGAACAACATCTGGAACTCGGTGCGAAAGAAGTGGTGTTGACCGGTGTCGATCTCACGTCATGGGGTCAGGATCTGTCCGGCACCCCATCCCTCGGTGCACTGGTCGAAGCTATTCTCAATGCTTTCCCTGCGCTTCCCAGATTGCGCCTGTCATCGCTCGATGGGATCGAAATCGATGAAAGACTGTGCGAGTTACTCGGCTCCGAAATGCGGGTGATGCCGCATCTTCATTTGTCGCTGCAACATGGTGCGGACCTGGTCCTGAAACGGATGAAACGCAGGCACTTGCGAGCCGACGCGATTGATTTGGTTCACCGCCTAAAAGCGCAGCGACCGGACATCGCAGTCGGTGCGGATTTGATGGCCGGATTTCCTACGGAAACCAGCGAACACCACGCTGAGAACCTCTCAATCATCCGCGAGCTTGATATCGTACATGGCCATATATTTCCGTTCTCCCCTCGCCCCGACACCCCGGCCGCTCGCATGCGGCAGCATGATCGTGCTCTGATCAAAGAGCGCGCTTCGGAATTGCGTGACGCCGTCGCCAATGTCCGCACTAGCTGGCTCAACAGCCTTGTGGGTGAAACGCTTCCAGTCCTCGCGGAGCGCGATGGGAGCGGCTACACGCCCGCCTACGTCCGTGTGGCGCTTCCCGATGGGACGCAAGCCGGGCAGTTGGTCGATGTGACCATCCGCCAAGTCAAAGAAGGTCAGCTGCAATGAGCGAGACAAGCTGGAGTCAGCGCCTTTTCGGAGGGTTCAGCAAAACCTCTGATCGGCTTTCATCGAATCTAGCGGGCATCGTCAGCACCGCCAAGCTTGATGATGCTACTCTGGATGATGTGGAAGACGCGCTGATCGTATCGGATCTCGGTCCCTCTGCCGCCGCCCGCATCCGAGCCAAACTTGCAGAGAAGCGCTTTGGCCTCGAAATCACCGAGCGCGAGCTGAAGGAAGCGGTTGCTGAAGAGATCGCAGAGATCCTGCGTCCGGTGGCTAAACCGCTCGAAGTCGTTGCCTTTCCGCGGCCTCAGGTAATCTTGGTCATAGGTGTGAACGGATCTGGCAAAACCACAACGATTGCCAAGCTTGCGCACCTCTTCACTGAAGATGACTATGGGGTGTTGCTGGCAGCAGGCGACACTTTCCGCGCTGCAGCCATCGGTCAGCTCGCCACTTGGGCGGAGCGCGCCGGCGTTGATATCGTGCGCGGTCCGGAAGGCGGCGACCCCGCCAGCATCGTGTTCGATGCTGTCAAACAAGCGACAGACACCGGGATCGATGCGCTGATCGTGGATACTGCCGGTCGACTTCAGAACAAGCGCGAGCTGATGGACGAACTGGAGAAGATCCGGCGCGTCCTGGGAAGATTGAACCCTGAGGCTCCGCACGATGTGGTGCTGGTGCTGGACGCAACCAACGGGCAGAACGCCCTGAGCCAGATTGACGTGTTCAAAGAGGTCGCAGGAGTCACCGGTCTAATCATGACGAAGCTTGATGGCACCGCCCGCGGCGGCGTGCTGGTCGCGGCGGCGGAGCAATACGGCTTGCCGATCCACGCGATTGGCGTGGGTGAGAAGATGGAAGATCTGCGCCCGTTCGACCCCGACCTGGTCGCCCGTGTGATTGCAGGAGTGGCGTAATGGCTGATGCCGAAACGAAAAAAGCTGGCTCTTCCTGGCTGAGTGTTGCGGTCGATTATGGGCCGCTGCTGGTGTTCCTTGCTGTCTATCGCTTTACCGCGCCCGAAGAGCCCAATCCTGCGGGTGAGTTGGTGGCGATCATCAATGGCACAGGCGCGTTCATGGTCGCCGCTGTCGCCGCTCTAATCATATCGAAGTGGCGGCTGGGCAAGGTCTCGCCGATGCTTTGGTTTTCTACTGCGCTGATCATCGGGTTTGGCGCTCTTACGATATTCTTTGGCGATCCGGTGTTTGTACAGCTCAAGCCTACGATCATCTATTCGGTCTTCGGGATAGCGCTGCTTGTCGGGTGGTGGCTGGGCAAGCCTTTGCTCAAAATCCTGCTCGTGGCCGCGTTCGAAGGGCTTTCCGATGAAGGCTGGCTCAAGCTGTCACGCAACTGGGGGTTCTTCTTCCTGGTCCTTGCAGCGCTCAACGAAGGCCTGCGCGCCTATATGAGCTTTGAAGGCTGGTTGTGGGCCAAGTTCTGGGTGTTCCTGCCACTGACCTTCCTTTTCACCTTCGCCAATATCCCGATGCTGCTGAAGCACGGATTGGACGTGGGGCAGGAAGATGAAGTGCTGAAGGACGAACCGCCTACGGGATCTTAGAAAGGCCGAAAGGTTCTCTTTAATGGTTCAGGCCGCTACGCCTTCCCATCCTAGCGGGGCACGGTCGCAATCGGCATAGCGAGCTCGTCGTGCCCTCTCTCGCAGTACATCGCGGACGACCTGTTCCTGATTGTCGATTGAGCGAGATGTGGGAATCACATTGAGATAGCTCTTGTGACCAAACTGCGCTTCGGACTTTCCAATCACGGATATTCTGCGAACTGACATTACTTCTTCCCTACTTGAATCAAGAGGGAAATACTCGACGGTGAATTTCGAATTCAACCTGTTGGAATGTAACATCTTGATTCAGGCCACAGGGTAAGCAAACCAAATTGCGAATGGCGTTGGGCGCTCAACAAGTGTCCTTTCTAAATCTCCACCTGACTCCCAAGCTCCACCACGCGGTTCGTCGGCAGCTTGAAGAAGTCCATCGCGCTTGCGCTGTTTCTCAGCATCCAGGCAAATATCTTCTCGCGCCAGATCGGCATTCCCGGCTTGTCGCTGGCGAGCAAGGTCTGGCGTGACAGGAAGAAGCTGGTGTGCATCATCTCGAATTCGCCGCCGCAGAACTGGTTCATGCTTTTCAGGCCTTCGACCACATTGGTCTCTTCCATGAAGCCGTAATGCAATATCGCTCGGTAGAAACCGTCACCCATATCCTTGTACTCGCATCTCTGCGTCGGATCGACATAGGGTACGTCCTGAATATCGACCGTCAGGATCACAACACGCTCATGCAGAACCTTGTTGTGTTTGATGTTGTGGAGCAACGCGGACGGCACGCCTGCTGTGCTAGAGGCCATGAAGATCGCAGTCCCCGGCACTCGCAAAGCCGAGTTCTTGGCGGACTTGGCAAATATCTCCATGGGCAGTGCCACTTCGCTCATCCTCTCGCGCATCAGCTTGCGGCCCCGCGCCCAGGTTGTAAGCAGCAAGAAGGCGATGAAGCCAACCATCAGCGGGAACCAGCCGCCCTCCGGCACTTTGGTGAGGTTTGCAGCGAAATAGGCCCCGTCGACGATCAGGAACAGGGCAACCACGGGCGCGGCGAACCACCATTTCCACTTCCACACGCCGACCAGCAAGACCGCCATGAGCAGCGTATC
>JBCBHD010000016.1:0-21144 GCA_038526115.1 Pseudomonadota bacterium
TCAAACGGGGCGGCAATGTTTCCAGCGGATATATGGGGGACTGTTTGAAATTGCCCTTCAATCAAACTGCTAAAAGCCAACTCTGTTTTCAATGAAAAAATCCACATCGAAACAAGACAAGCATCAATAAAGCAACTGAGGAAGCACTATTCATGGAAAGCCCATTTCAACTTGAGCGCGTTGGCCCCGTCGCCACGCTGACAATCAAGCGCGCTGAGACCATGAATCCGCTTGGCGCGCCGGGCGATGGTGACGCGTTTGCGAAAGTCTGCAAGGCGATCAATCGCGACCTCGATATCCGTTGTGTTATCCTGACCGGCGCAGGCCGGGCTTTTTCCGCGGGCGGCGATATCAAAGCGATGCGCGACAAGACCGGCACTTTCGGTGGGTCGACCCCGGCGATCTCTGACGGATATCGTGATAACATCCATCAGATGCTGCGTGCGCTCTATGGATTGCGGGTGCCGGTGATCGCTGCGGTTAACGGTCCTGCGATAGGTCTTGGCTGCGATGTGGCGTGTCTGGCCGATATCCGAATAGCCAGCGACAAGGCGAAGTTTGGCGTAACCTTCCTCAAGCTGGGGATCATTCCCGGCGATGGCGGAACGTGGATCCTGCCGCGTGTGATTGGGCAAAGCCGAGCGGCCGAACTGTTCTACACCGGTGATGTGATTGATGCGGCCACCGCACAGGATTGGGGCCTCGTTAGCCGTGTCGTCCCGCATGACGATCTCTTGGCAGAGGCCCAGGCACTGGCAGGCCGAATTGCTCAGATGCCGCCGCATGGCTTGCGCCACGCCAAGAACCTGCTCCGCCAGGGGCAACAGATCAGTTATGACACAGCGCTGGAACTCGCCGCCAACACGCAAGCGATGATGCACACAACCGATGATCATGCCGAAGGGGTCGCCGCTCTGATCGAAAAGCGTTTGCCGGACTTCAATGGAAAATAATCGCTAGAACCAGCGCCAGATCCCGGCGGCAATTCCGCCGATAGGCAAATGCAACCAGCTGAGGAAGACGAACAGGATCAGGCCGATTGCCCAAGGCAGCGCGCCGACTTTGAAGAGCGCGCCCCACCTGGGCCAAAAGCTAGTGTTGCTCTCCCACGTCGCCCACGCATCGCCCATCAACACCTGTTTCTTGCGGTCTTGCATATGCGCGCCGACCAAAGCGAGAAAGCCCATGGCCAAGGCCGTGATCAGAGTGCGGATGCTCCAGAACAGCACCATGTGCGACAGTGCCCAAAGCGCAAAGCTCCACATCATAGGATGCCGCGTTACCTGCATCGACCCTGTCGGAGCCGCGCGCGCCATGTCATCGGAGCCGGGCAATCCAAGCGCCGGATTGCCGATCATCGAACCGGCAAAAAGCACCATCGCCGGGAGCGTGATCACGGTGGCAATCACCCATCCGATATCGCCGGATCCCGGCAGATCGGCTGGCGGGGCTGCTGTGAAAGCGAAATAGACCCACGCCAGCGTTGCAATGCTCACAAGGGAATAGGCAATCTGAAAACCCACCTCTCCGAGCGCTTTGACAAGCGGCGCACGAAGCGGGTGTGACATCGCGAAGTGCGTTCCGACAAACGCTACGTTTGCCGCGATCAAATTTGGAAGTCCCTCGCCCATAATGATCAGTGTATCACTGAGAGAGCCCTGTGGGAATGATGGTCGCCTGTGCAGTCGCGACATGGACGGGTTCCGCACCGTCTGTTTCTGCCCACACATCCGAGCGCACGATCACCTGTCGCTTACCCGGCTTGATAACATGCCCTTTGGCCCGCAGCCTCTCGCCCTGTCCCGGTCTCAGAAAGTTGATCGTGTAGCCGCCGGTCACAACGTCTCCGATGACTGAAGCTCCCGCCCAAGCGCAGGCATTGTCGGCCATCAGACCAACAATGGCCCCATGGGCGAATCCGTGATGCTGGGTCATTTCCGGGCGCAAATCGAGCAGGAGCTCGCTTTCTCCCTCCCACACTTTGACCGGTTCAACATCGAGCCAGTTGCTGAACCCTGACCCCTTCACCGCGACGCGCTTCATGTATTCGAGCGATGCTTCAGGAGAATCAAATCGTGATTGGCTCATGGGTATCCCTATAAGTCTGCTTTACAGATGTTATGCCTCTTGCCAGCTGCGGGCGCAAGTCTGATATGCAGACGGCATGAAATCCTATCGTCCCTCCCGTTCGCCCTGCCCGATCAGTCGCGCCGCGCGTCTATTGGGCGATCGCTGGGTGTTGCTGATCTTGCGCGAGGCATTTCTGGGTGCTGACAGGTTCGAGCAATTTGTTGATCGGTTGGGTATCAACAGAGCCGCTCTCAGCTCCCGGTTGGCGATCTTGCAGGAAGCCGGACTGATCAAGCGCGATCCACCCGAAGGCAAGCGGGCGATCTATGGCCTTACGGAAAGCGCGCATGCGCTTGTCCCGCTGTACCGGGAGCTTGCCGAATGGGGTTCAGAGCATTTGTTCGAAGAGGGAGAGCCGCGCGGCACTTGGCCGGCCGCCAGCTAACGGCCCTCGATAGAAAGAAGTTCAACCTTGAAGACTAGGGTTGCACCGCCAGGAATAGGCCCGCGACCCCGTGGACCGTAAGCTAGGCTGGCTGGAGCGGCGAGTTCAATCGTTTCGCCTACGCGCATTTCCGGTATGGCCATTTCCCATGCCGTAATGAGCCCGTTCAATGGGAACGTTGCTGGCTTCCCACTTTCATAGGAACTGTCGAATACAGTCCCGTCGATGAAGGAACCCTCGTAGTGGACAGTGACCCTGTCCGCTGGCGTAGGGCTCTCCCCCGTCCCGCGGTATTCGACGTAACGCCAGCGCAAGCCGCCTTCCATCGTGTACCACCCATCGCTGGCCATGAGGCCGGACAAATACGCTTGCTGGCGGTTGTGGTAAGCGCGCTCTGCAGCGGCATCCTCAGCCGATTGAGTGTCTGCGGCTCGGCTCTGTGCTTGCGCCGCCGTCGAAGCAGCGCTCGCGAGAAGTGTTGCCGACAGAACAAAGGTGAACGCTTCCCTCACCAGTCATACGCCTTGGGCAAGTCGCTTTCATCGAGATCGCGATAGCGCTCTTTCAGGCGACTCTGGTGGCTGCCAAGTGGCTGCTCCACTCCGCCAATGAACACACGCGTTGGAACAGAACCAGCTTCCAAAGGATCGCCATCCCAAAGCACCACGTCGCCTATCGCTCCGCGCTCAAGGACGCCCACCTGACCGCCCATGCCGCTGATATCAGCAGGGATTGAACTGATCGCGGCGAAGGCCTGACCCCAGCTAAGACCATCGGCCCCTGGCACACGTGTCAATGCGACAAGATTGCCCGCATGTTGCTGCAAACGGCGCGGATCTTCCATTGAGGCCGCGTTGATAGCCACCTTCACACCCGCTTTCACCATCCGACCAATATTGCTTTGCGTCGCTGCCAGCTGATCAAATCCCGTCGGCAGATCATCGAGGCTGTCGGCAATCACAGGGATCCCGGATGCGGCAATTTCATTCGCCACTAACCAGCCCTCACTTGCACCCACCAACACCAGATCGAGCCGCGTGAACTCCTGCTTCAGATCAAGGACGCTCCGAATGTCTGCGGCTCGCTCAACCGCAACATAGAGTTTCTGGCGACCGCGCACGACAGGCACCAGCGCTTCGGCGTCGAAGCGGCTGAGCATCACGTCTTCGCCTTTTGCGATCTGTGTTGTTTGCGGAATGCCACTTGCGCCGATCAGCGCCTGGGCTTCGCGCAACGCCGCACGGAACAGCGTGTGAGTGGAAGCACGGCTTCCTCCGGCTAAACGTGCACCGCCTTCACCCAGATTGACCATCTGGAAAGCCCGCGCCTTCATCACCGGCTCTGAGTCGCTATCCAAGTCGATAATCGCGCCTTGCCCTGCAAAGATCGACCCTGATGGCAAAGTCGTTGTGGCCGCCCGCGTAATCCCGGCCGCGCGATGCACCAGAATGTGCTGCGAACTGGGATTGACGATCGGCGCGGCATCCAGCGCTGCGCTGAAGGGAGAGCCGCCCGCTCTTGTGTCGTTGGATTCGCTCACGGCACTGACATCCCAAATGCCGAGTGTGGTAATTGTCGCGAAGATGCCGGGGGTTGCGTAGGCCCCATTGGCATCGACCACCATATCTGTTTCAAACGATCGCCCATCGCTTGCACCAGCGAAGACAACTTTGCCGTCTTCAACGATGACCGCACCATTCTCGATTGGTTCGCTGCCATCTCCTTTGACCACGGTGGCGTTGGCGATAACAAAATCCTGCGCCGCTGAAGGTGTCGCAGCAAGGGCGAGGGCTAAAGCAGCCAGTGTGAGGAGGCTCTTCATTTCACGTCTCCTTCACCCGGTTGACCAAGCTCAAAATCGCTCACCGGCCGGCGTTTGCGGTCCATGGCATCAAACATAAGCGCACCGTCGATCCAGACCTTCTCCGGACGCGAATAGACAGAGAGTGGATCTCCGTTCCAAAGGACCACATCGGCCATTTTCCCGGGCTCCAGGCTGCCAGTCATCTGATCGATACCCATGGCTTTGGCAGCATTGAGAGTGATCCACTGGATCGCTGTAGCCTCGGAAATGTCGATGCCCATGCGCAGTCCGGCCTTGCGAGCCTTGGCGGCTTCCTGATTCAAGCGCTGGATGTCGTTTTCGCTGTCAGAGTGAATGACGACGCAGGCACCTTCCTTTTGAAGCAATGCCGCGTTCTCCAGAATGCCATCATAGGCTTCCATCTTGAACCCGTACCAATCGGCCCAGATCGCGCTGCACACGCCGTTTTCGCGGAGAAGGTCACCGATTTTGTAGGCTTCTACCGCGTGATGGAAAGCGGTGACTTTGTACCCGACCTCCTTGGCCATATCCATGACCAGCGCCATTTCATCAGCGCGATAGCAGTGGTTGTGGACGAGAATATCGCCTGCCAGAACACCTGCCAATGTCTCTTTGGCGAGGTCACGCCGGCGGTCTGCTGCATCTTTATTGGCGTAATCGATCGCGTCGTACCAAGTCTGACGGTTTACGGCGAAATTGCCCATCCGCGTCGAGGGTTTGCGCCCTCGGCCACCATAGACGCGCTTGGGGTTTTCGCCGCACGCCATCTTGAATCCATACGGCGCGCCCGGGAACTTCATCCCCTGCACGGTGCGGCTGGGAACGTTCTTTAGAGTGACAGTTCGACCGCCCATCAGGTTGGCCGATCCGGGAAGGATTTGCAGAGAAGTGATACCGCCATTGGCCATGGCTCGGCTGAACCCCGGATCCTGAGGCCAGACTGAATGTTCAGCCCACACATCTGGTGTTGTGGGGGATGTCGCTTCATTACCATCGGAATGTGCCTGGACCGATGGTGTCGGATAGTTGCCCAGATGTGAGTGGATATCGATGATTCCCGGAGTCACAAACTTGTCGCTGCCGTCGATCACATTGGCGACATCAGGCGGCGGCGAAGTGGGGCCTCCCACTTCGATGATCTTCCCGTCGCGGAAATGGACCCAGCCATTCTCTATCTTCCCACCCATACCGTCAAACACAGTTGTTGGGATGATCAGAGTGTCTACGCCCGGATAGGCTGAATAGGTTGATGGGTAGGGGCCTTCACCTTCGGTCAGGGCGGCGAATTGCGGCGCATCATCGGCAATCGAGGCATTGCTTGCCCCTGTCCCGGCTGACCCGGTGGTGGTGCAAGCGGCGAGTGCAAGAGCGCTCCCCAACGCAGTAAGCGCATCCCACCTTGCACGAGCGAAACCTGAATACGACATCGCGGCCCCCTGTAATCCAACGCTTCAGGCGTCTTGACCCGAAACACTGGCGTTGTCCACGGCGATTGCGGTGATCCTGATCGATCGGTCGAACGATGAAGTCATTCGTCTGATTTGGGTCGCCAGATCCGGCTCTGTAAATTCCTGTATCGCTTTATTTGCCAAACCTTGACGCGCATGGCTGTATTATGGCACTGAAGCACCTAGCGAGGATGCGATGAGCCAAAGCCGACCAGTCTATCTGAAACTGCGCGATCAAATCGCAGCAGCGATTATCGAAGGCGTCTATCCGGAGGGGAAGATGCTTCCATCGGTCAGGGCGCTCGCTGCAGAACAGGGGGCAAATCCCTTAACGGTCGCCAAAGCGTATCAGCAGTTTCAGAATGATGGCCTGGTTGAAGTGCAACGCGGTGTCGGCATGTATGTTGTCAATGGAGCGGCCGATCGCCTGCGTCAGCGGGAGCGAGACCAATTCCTGAGTGAGGAATGGCCTGAAATTCGCTCACGAATGGAGCGACTTGGGCTTGATCTCGCGCGGCTGCTGGAGCGGAGTTAGCTCCTGCGGCATGGGCGGGCCCCATTGCCCTTCATCGGACCAGGATTGCCGTTAACCTACATTATTTCGTCCATCGCTTGCGAGAAGCGTGTCGCTCTGGCACAATCTAATTAGAGTGCTCTTCGGGTCGGAGCGATAACTGGAAACAGCGGGCATGCCCGCAGGCGGCGAACCAATGGCATGCAGGCCTGTGGGTTTCGTGGGGAGGTCTAAATGATCAGATCCGAATTGCTGCAAGAACTTCACAAAGATAATCCTGAATTGCGAGCGGAGGAGATCGAACAAGTCGTCGATATCTTCTTCGATGAAATCGCGGAGCGGCTGGCGGAAGGCGGCCGTGTCGAACTGCGCGGTTTCGGAGCGTTTTCCACGCGTGAGCGTGAAGCGCGCACGGGTCGCAATCCGCGCACTGGCGAATCTGTAAGCGTGCCTGCGAAGCGTGTTCCGTACTTCAAAGCTGGCAAGGAGATCCGCCGTCGCCTCAATGATTGAGGCGATGTGACCTTAAGCGGCTTCCAGAGCGGTTTCTTCCAGAGTGTATTCACGTACCGGGCGCTTGCGCTCGACGTCGATGGCGTTGAACACTGCGTCGACAAGCAGTTCCATGCCGTGCGATGAAGAAACGTCGATTGGCAGCATGCCCAGTTCGGTGAACTCTTCAACAGCATCCGGGCCACGCAAAGCGATCATTCGCGTTATGCCCGGAAGGCGTTCTTGCACCAGAGGCGTGAGTTCGCGTGACGCTTGCGTGTTTCCGGTGGCAACCAGCACAACCTCGCGCTTACCCATACCTAAGGCATCCCAGCTGCGTGGATCGGCCGAGTTCGCCTGATGCACTTGATATCCATCCGCAAGGGCCGTTTCGAACTGTTCCGGGTTCGCTTCGACCGCGAGGTACCCGATATTGTTGAAGGCCAGCGCATCCGCCACTGCACGACCTGACGGGCTCAAGCCTATGATCACCACGGGCGCATCATCTCCGGCCAGCTTCTGATCGGGTGGCCCGGCGCGCAATTTGCCAGCGAGCTTGCGACCGACATTGGAGATCAGCGGTGTGACCGCGAGACTGATGGCAATCGCTGTGACCAGAACGGAGATCAATCGCGGTTCAACCAGCCCAGCGACCGCGGGCATGGCAAACAGAACGAGAGCGAATTCACTGCCTTGCCCAAGCAGGAATCCGAGCTGAATGGACCCGGGCACAGACCAACGATTGGCGAGACCGGCGAGCACATTGAAAAGACACTTGAGGACGATCAACCCAATCGCCGCGCCTAGTACCAGCAGCCAGTTTTCGACCAGCAAAGCCGGGTTGATCGCGAGGCCGACAGAGATGAAGAAGAAACTGAGGAACAAACCTCGAAATGCATCGATCTCTGTCTGGACCATGATGCGATAGCGCGAATCCGCCACTGCCATGCCGCCCAGAAACGCTCCAAGGGTTAGCGAAAGCCCCGACATACCGGTCGCCCAACCCGCCGCGAGAGCGATGAACAAGGCGGTTGCCGTGTAAACCTCGCTGCTGCCTGCCCGCGAAATAAGACGGAATAGGGGTTCGGTCAGGTACCGCGCGAACAAAACAGCGATAGCAAAGGCGGCAAGCGCCTTAAGCCCCGCAGAGCCCAGTGCCGGAAGCAAAGCTCCCCCTGTACCCAAAGCACCTGCTGCCACGAGCAGCAGAATTGCGGCGATATCCTGAAAGATCAGGATCGACTGAGCTGCCCGGCCAACCGGGCAATCTTCCTGCTGCCGCTCTCGCACCAACCCGATCACCACCGCGGTTGAGGATAACCCCATTGCGAAACCACCGATGATCGCAAATTCTGTTGGCAGACCCACGGCATAGAAAAGCAGCGCGAAGGCTCCGCCTGCCACCAACATCTGCAAGCTGCCAAAGCCGAATATGTTGGCCGCCTCGGCGCGAATTTTGCCTAAGGAAAAATGGAGTCCGAGGTTGAACAGCAGGAACATGATCCCGGCTTCCGCCAAGGTCGCAACGACGGGACCGCTGAAATCGTCGGCAAAGCCAAGCGCGGCGAGACCAAGACCGAGACCCAGATAGCCGACTATGGGGTTAAGCTTGCAGGCTCTCGATAGCAGCGCCGCCCCAATTCCCAATCCGAGCAGTGTCACCGCCGGCTGGATCGTTTCGACCACTTCATTTGCCATATGATGCCCTAAAGACTGCCAGACCGGCCAAGACACCTCCCAAATGGAGCGCGCATCCCATCTTAGCAAGAGGCGCTGCTTGCCTGCGGCAGAGGGGCTGGCTATCGGAGCGCAGCGCAATGCGACCATGCGGGTGTGGCGGAATGGTAGACGCCGGGGACTTAAAATCCCCTGATCCTATAGATCGTGTGGGTTCGAGTCCCACCACCCGCACCACAATCCTGTTCATTCCCGTTCCGAGCAAGGCAGGTGATCTTCTCCGCGCCATAGAAGGCTATGAAGGCCAAGGACTCACGAAATTGGCATTGCAACTCGCTCCTCACGTCTTTGTCCGTCCGGGAGAGCCCAGACGGGCCAGATGGGAGGAATTCGACTTTGATGAAGCGGTTTGGACAATCCCAGCCGAAAAGACCAAGATGCGAAAGCCACACTCGGTTCCGCTGTCCCTTCAGTCTCTTTCGATCTTGAAGCTGCTGCACACCGCGACAGGACCTGAAGGCTACACTTTTCCGTCAATCCGCACTCACACTCGCCCCATGAGCGAGAATACGATCAACGCCGCACTCAGGCGGCTGGCTTCCACGTTGCTCAATGAGAGCGGCAAATGGAACCCGGACGCCATCGAAAGGGCGCTTGCCCACGGTGAAAGCAACAAGGTGCGTAAGGCCTGCCATCGAGGCGAGCATTGGGATGAGCGAGTGCAGATGGCTCAGTGATGGAGTGACTATCTGGACCAGCTGCGCGAAGGCGGTGAAGTCGTCCAACTGCGCAAACGAAGCGCTAGAGGACGCTAGATTGACTCTCTGCAAGCAAACTGAGTCCCAGGCCCATTCGCGCCCCTGCCGCATCCATTTTGGGCGCCATATGAAATGCGGATCTAGCTGACATGCGAAGTGAATGGTTGCGCGCTGCCGATGTGAGAGAGAGGCTGCTGGCAGCTGGATTGGGCGAGAGTGAACTCCTTCGAGTGCTGGCATATGGAGGTCAGCGATTTGGGCTCAAAGCAACAGAATTTTGGATTATTCACAATGGCGACGAAACCAGGCGTTCGTCCGAGAGAGAAGTTGTTTCCAGCCGGCTATGGAGAGTGTTTGAACGGGTGGGCCCTGAGTTCGACCTGGTCGACGATGTCGCAAAGGAACGGTTTCAAACGACCGTCAGCTGGGACAGTGGAACATTCGCGTGGACCCTCGGCAAAGAGTATGGGACTTGCGTTCAGGAAACATGGTCGTCTGTCTATCTCGATGTACTATCTGCGGGCAGTCTGATCGAAGCGGTTTCCACTCGATCTCATGCGCAAATTCTCCAAGACCACCAGATTGATGAGTGGATTCGTGACAAGTGTCCCACAGAGAATTCAAGAGAGGCTTGGACACTGTATCAGCAAGAACATGGCAAGCGATCCGGCAAGAGAGAACACCACTTCAAGCCCGTCTCGGTTTTTCGCGATTGCCAGAGGCACCTGAGCCTTCTCTATGGGATCCGCTCTCATAGCAGGACTGGGCCGATCAATTCTGGACTGACCAGTGACGCACACTCGGCAAAAAGGCTGCTTGGCTTAAGCAGCCGTCATGCAAGCTCAATGCCGGCCAAATCAGTTCAGCAATGAAACTTGCGACCAGCAGCGTTCATCGCGGCGCTGTTGACAGCTCAGAAACGGAGGGATTCCAGGGCTTTGCGGCTGCACCGTCGGCACTGCCAATTGCGCACCCATATATAGAGAGTGTCGGACATATTTCCCGGTCTGCTAATCAAAGCAGAGGTGGGGCTCGGCTTAGTGCCAATCGGCAGAGCAAGAATCTTCGTCTCGATGCAGCTGTGAAGTTTCTACAAGCTGCTGACTTTAGCCAAAGGCTGGAGATGCCTTTTACTCGCTTTGTTACAATTCATTGGGAGAGGGCTGGACTGGAAGATGCCCAGGTCGCATGTGCGATGGGCAAACTGACCAAGCTCATGTCGGATTGGTGTTGCCAAAGGAGCGCCGCAGTACTTTGGGCGTGGGTGCGGGAAAATGGTCCTGGCGTAGGCACCCATGCGCACATGCTTGTTGCCTGCTCGCCCGACTTACCAGTTCCCCGGATGTGGCGTCGATGGATCAGAAGGATAACGGGAAAGACGTATCGCAACGGCGTAGTAAGGACAATTACCATTGGCGGGCGGCTTAGCGCGCCAACCGATAATCCTGTGCTGTTTCGCCAGAACCTAATCAAGACCTCCGCGTATTGCTGCAAAGGCATTCGATCTGAGCACCAAGACCTCCTGCGTGGACAAAGCGATCTTAGGCCTTAGTCCCCAATAGCAGACACTCTTCTCGGCCAATCCCGTCCACGAGCAACCAAACGAGGGTCTAGATTGCTGACTGGAGTTCCGACGATCCTGGCCCGCGGAATGTCGCTGCGAAAAGATGGCCAAAGTCAGTGTTTAGCAGGAGGTCTGGGGCTAGGTACCCGGCGCTAGAACACAGGTCATGACAATGTAGATCACATGATCTTGCGGATAGCCCGAGCCAAGGTGGTGAACGCCCACTGGGCGAATGAGCGGCCTTCCGTTCGAATTTGGACCGTGCCCGGGACGATCTGCACCTGATACTTCGCATCGCCGATCGTACCTTTCTCGGCGATCAGGCGCACTCGGTATAGCGCCTCGCGCGGTGCGAGCGTCTCGCCGTCACGATCCACTGCTATTGGTCCGCCATTCGCCGACGCGAGGATCGGTTGTTCGAGCCTTTCAATCGCGCTGGTAGAAGCCTCGACCAGTTTCGCTTCGCGTGAAGGGCCAGCTGGGTCAGCAGCGACGAATTTTCCGAGCGACCCATCCTGAACGCGCCAGATATCCTCCTCTGAGATGTAGGCCTGCACATCGTAGTCTGCTGGTGTGACCACATGAGCAATGATCTCGTCGCCAGCGATCCAGCGACCAGCGTGCATTTCCGGGGTCAAGTCAGACACTGTCCCAGCAACCGGGGCGCGCAGCACCAATTTACTGGCTCGGCGTTCTAAACCGGCGAGCTTATCAGTCTCGCGTGCCAGCTCGCGTTCGAGCACTGATCGGTTCGACCGGTCGCGATTGTCTGCGACCGCACGGTCAAACTGCAGTTTCAGCTGGGCGATTCGAACTTTAGTCGCTGCCGCTTGTGCAGCCAATTCAGGAACGTCGAGCTCAATGATCGGATCGCCCGCCGCCACTTGCTGGCCATTTGCAGCAATTACATTGACCACGCGCGCAGATTCTCCTGACACAATCGGCGATGCTCCTACTGGCGTTAGGACCGCGTAACCGCTGACGTGGCGATCAAGCGGCAGGAATGCAGCAATAAGCGAGCCCCCCGCGATCCAAAGCCATGCTTTGCCACGCCGTGTTTTGAACAGGCTTGCGCGCTTTTCCCACCACACGCGAAGCTCACTGTAGACGGGTCTGCCGATGAACACTCCGAGTTCCACGACAGCCAGGATCAACCCCAGCGGTTCAAAAAACAGCGCGTAGACAAGGATCGCGATACCCACGAACAGGAACAAGCGGTAGAGCCACGTTGCATGGGCATAGAGGATCATCCCACGCCGCAGTTTCCCAGGCACATCCTCGGGTGCTTCCTCACCTAACGAAAACAGGATTTCGCGTAGCTTCCATCGCCCAAGAGCAAATGCACGCGGCTGAAGGTTTGGCACATTCAGGAGATCGGCGAGGACATAATAGCCATCAAACCGCATGAACGGATTGAGGTTTACGGCCAGACTCATGATCCAGCTTGTCGTTGCCAGAATGAACGCAACACTGCGCAGCATTCCATCGGGCAAGATCACCCAAAGTAGTGTCGCGACACTTGCCACCATCAGTTCCGTAGCGACGCCGGCAACATCGATTGCCAAGCGTTTCTTGCGCGAGGTCAGTCGCCAGGCAGACGTCGTGTCGGTGTAGAGCACCGGCATCATGACCAGGAAGCTCACACCCATTGTAGGGACACGGCAGCCGTATCGTGTCGCGGTGTAAGCGTGGCCAAGTTCATGTAAAACCTTCACAAACAGCAAACCGACTCCGTATGCGATCAGTCCTTGCCAGCTGAAAAAGTAGAGGAACGAAGCGACAAAAGCGTCCCATTGGCGTGACACCAGGAAAAGGCTGAACGCGCCAAGGACTGCGAAGGCGATAAGGCTCTGAAACGACCAGAGCGGGCTCACCAAGTTGACCGTCCGCTCCAGAAAGCTGGCAGGTTTGAAAAGCGGGATACGGATAAAGAGATAATTGTCGAGCAGCCAGCGCCACGCCGCTTTTTTGTTCTGATCGCGCTGTTCCAGAAATGCGGAAACGCTGTCTCGCCCGATTGGCGCAATCGTCAATCCGTTGGTTGCTACAAATTCGACGACTTCGTTGAAAGCCTGGTCGGCTTCTTCCTTGTCCAGCCCGCGCTTCTCAAGCTGTTTGCTAATCCCTTCGAGCTTGCCGCTGGCCCAGTGAGACAAAATGATGAACTCGATCCGACCGAGTTGGTAAAAGGCGTGTCTGACCGGATCGAACAATGTCCAGCTCGGCGCGCCGTTTACCAGCGGCGCACCCGGATCAATCCGCAGTTCTTGCCTCAAGCTTGGCAGCGGCGGTGGTTTCGGCACCGCGGGCAGGTCAATCGGGATCGCGGCGCTGGTCATATTCCGATGAACTGCCGCGTGGCCGAAATCGGCCGGCGAAGCAGCGAATAGATCAGTGGAACCCAACGGCCATAGACTTGCGCAGTGCCGCGCGAACCAATCCGCGGATTGCCTGATTCAATCGATGCCGTGAGCGCAAAAGCCAGAGTGCCTTCGGGCGTCTGACGGGCTTGATAGCTTGCGGTCTGCAATTGTGCATCGATTGCCCAGAGAGGCTGAGAATCGAGCCACATCTTGACCGCGCCGCCCCGTTCCAGCGCCATTTGTTCGGAGGCTGGCAAATCGATGCGGATCATCACTTCGTCGGGATTTACCACCTGCATGATCGGGTCCCCCACATTCACTGCGCGGCCCTCCCAATCGCGGCGGTCGCTAAACAGCGCCATACCGTCGAGCTGTGCGGTGATCGCCGATTGGCCAGCAAGTTCGCTGGCGTAATCGAATTCTGCCTGTGCGACTTCAACTTCCGCTCGCATGATCGCAATGTCGGACGTCTCATCCTCTCCACCGAAAGCCGAGCTGGTTGAACGTTCGAGCCTCGACCGGGCGACTGCCAGGCGCTCTTCAGCCAATTCTAGCTCGTTGGCGAGCCGCACGTCATCGAACTTCAACAGCACCTGCCCCTTCGCGACAGGTGCATTGGGTGTGACTTCAATCGAAGCAATCCGCCCGGAAAATGGTGCGGCGACCACATAGGGGCGCTCGGCAACGATTTCCGCCGGAGCAAGAGCGGTGAGACGGACGGGGAATAGCAGGAAAACCACAATGGCGGCCGCGATCCAGCGTTTCTTCTTGGAATCGAGGGCTGGCAAGCGGCGAACCGGCTTGTTTCCGGTCAGCCCGCGCCAGCTATGCGCAGTGGTTTCAGCGATCCGCTCCAAGCGGTACTTTTCGCCGTCGCGAAGCGGCTCTTCGCGGGCCACAAGCAAGCCGCCGAACCCTTGGCCGTCGGCGTCAGTCAGCGGTTGCCAATAGAGCTGCAAATATGGGTAGTCTGCGTACGCCTCATCGGCTCGAAGACTACCGGCGACAAAAGCGTGCGCCTTGTCGAGGCCGAATTCAGCACCAAGCTGTTCAGTGGATTTCTCAAGTGCGTGGATCAGCGGCGCGTTGCGGTCAACCGTCGCCAAGGAGGATGCGCATTCGACTTTGTAGCCTTCGCCGATCGTTGCTTTGCGCAGGACGAACAATTGACCATACGGCAGGATCGCTCGCGCTTCATTTGCGACCAGATATTGCAACTCGTTGATCGTGGACTGGCGACGGATCTCCGCTTCGAATTGCAGCAGAGCAGCAAGTTTCCGTGCATCACCTGTCGCTGGCGCAGGGTCGACCGCTGAAAGCTGCGCCGATTGACCTTTGGGTTCAGGTTGCGGTGTCGCCATTCGCTCCCGCCCCCGCTTCGTCGGTCCCGTCGTCTAGGGTTTCGGCGTCTGCTTCTTCACTTTCTTCCGGCTCGTCGCTTGGTTCTTCAAACGTTGCTGTGCCGCTCATCCCAGGAAGGACAAGCGCATCGCCGCGATCAATATCGGCAGACACTCTGATAGTCTTGCTGACTGGGTCGACCGAAGCGCCGAGCCTGCTAACAGTGCCGCTGATGGTAGCGCCGGTCTCGTCGATCAGGAAATCGAATTCTGCGCCCGGCGCCAACCAAGTGAGCCAGTTGCTGGGAACGATCAAGTCAGCTTCGAGATTCCCACCGCTTTGAATCCGCATCAACGGCTGGCCGCTGGCAGCGACTTCACCGCGACTGGCGATGGCTTCGACCACTGTCCCGGAAAATGGCGCGTAGACGGCGCAATCCTTAAGCTGTGCGGCAATGGCATTCGCTTCCGCCTTGGCTCGGCCAAGATTGGCTTGCGAGACTTCGACCTCGTTCTTTCCAACCGCTTCGTAGGAATCAAGCTCGACATTGGTTTCGTAGGTCTTTTGGTATGCCTTTGTCGCGGCGCGTGCAGCGGCCAATTCGGCGCGTATCGGAGAGCAATCGAACTTGGCCAAGAGCGCACCGCGGCGAAAACTGCGCCCTTCGCCAAATGGCATTGAAGTGATGCGTGCTGTCATCCGGGACGCGATGGTCGACTCGTCCTTGGCAGCGACCACACCGCGCGCTTCCAGTATGGGTTCTGGCTCTGGCTCGGCAGGTTCGGGAGCAACCTCGGCCACTTCTGCACTGTCAGTTCCTTCATCAGCGGAGCTACTCGACCATTCGGTGTCACCGCTATTGGCAAACAGCACGCCGCCTATCGCTGCCACGCCGAGAGCAAGCCCACCACCAATCCAGTATTTGCCGCGCTCCATCTTCTCCTGCCCCTCGGCAGTGTCAGGAGTCTGTTCGTCGGTCATGATCTCACTGCCCTGAGAGTCTGATCGCCTGCTCGCGATCACGCCACATGGTTGCTAACGATGTTTGCAGTGTGGCGACATCCTCACGGCCTGTTACGTCCGGGCTGAATTCGTCGATCCCCATCGATGCAAACAGGTTGGCATAGGCATTCTGCGCCTCAGCATAGGCAATGTCGTACTTCACCTCTGCCACAAGCGTGTTCATTTCCTCGCGCAGCAAGGTTTGGCGGCTCATCGCACCTGCTTTGTGACCTGAACGGATTTGGTACAGGATCTTGTCCTGCACGCCCATCTGCCTGCCCGCGGTCTCCAGCTCCTTGCTAAGGTGGCTGAAACGCGCCCGGGCGACGTGCACCTGAGTGATCACAGCCATGGTCAGCGCGAGTTCGCGTTGCTCAAGCAAGTCATCCTGCGCCTCGATCGCCTTCTTATGAGCCGGCAGACGGAACAGGTTGAGCACATTCCAGCTCGCCCGTGCGCCGTAATTGACCCAATCATTGTTGAACAGGA
Organism: Pseudomonadota bacterium; assembly: GCA_038526115.1. GTDB lineage: Bacteria > Pseudomonadota > Alphaproteobacteria > Sphingomonadales > Sphingomonadaceae > Erythrobacter. The sequence continues at coordinate 15,989 of JBCBHD010000016.1, forward strand.
AATCGTTGGAGTCGACGTTCACGCCAAGCACGCCGCGAAAGCTAGGTAGTGCCGAAAGCAATGCCGCATCAAGCTCGCGGGAATTGATCCGCTGGCGATAGCTGACCTCACGCAATTCCGGGCGGTTGAGCAGCGCGGTCATCATCATGTCCTCGCCTTCGTACTTCACTTCCGGCAGCGCTTGCTTGCGATCTGGCAGGACGAGTGAGAACTGTGTGCCAGGACGCAGGTTCATCAGAGCAGCCAGCTGCGCCTTGGCAACCACCAGTTCTCGCTGGAGTTTGCGGATCTGCGCCTGAATTTCAAGCAGCTCGCGCTGATACGTCAGCGCGGTAAGTGGTGCGGACAAACGTCGCGTTGCCAACTTCTCGGAATTTTCGAGTGTGGTGGTCACCGAGCTCTCAAGTTCTTTGAGCTTGGTCAGCAAGCGCTCAGCACTAACAGCACGCCAATAGGATGAGCGGACATCCTCAATCACGCGATTGGCGACCTTTCGGCGACGTTCCTGCGCGATCAGGATTTCATCAGCACCTTGCTTGGAGCGCACATAGGACAAGCCGAAATCCAGTACATCCCAGCTCAAGGCCAGATCGGCCGTGAACAGATCGCGTTCTTGCGACGTCGACGGCTCGAGCGACTGACGCCGTGTGATCAGCGACAGTGAACTTGCGCCCGAGAAGTTGTTCCGGCCAGCATAGCCAGCGCTCGCCACCAATTGCGGCAGCATGTCGTAGCGTTGGAGATCGAGCTCGCGATCGCGCAACGCAATCTCCATCAACTCGACCTTGTAATCCAGATTGTATTTGAGCGAGCGCGCCATCGCTTCGTAGAGATCGATTGGCGCCGTCACTGGTTCCTGCTCGGCATCCACACGGGCAAAGTTGCTTTGTGCGGTTTCGTTCAACTCCGCTGACGTGAACGGTTCTGGCACTGTGGCACAGGCTCCCAGACCCAGGGTCGAAGCGGCCACCAGCCCTACTTTCTTGATCATTTGCATACCCTTATAGTCCTTACGCACTCAGCTGAACGCAGCGAGAAGGTCGCTGGCTTCGTCGGTTGTTTCAGAATTGGCTTTTGCCATCATCGCGTCGAGCGTCACCGCTGCGACCAGTGATTTATCGTGCGGAACGTCGAGCTGAATCTCGCCGGTTGCGCCCTGAATGATAATCGGAATCTCAATCACATTGCCATCGGCATCGATCGCCCTGACAATAACGCGGATGGTCTCCGCATCGACAGGGCGCTCGATGATCGCCAGTCCGCGTGCATCCATGCGCATCCAGTCAGGCAGCGGCGAACCATCACGAGTCAGCAGCTGATACTCGACGATCCGAGGTTGATCGTCACTTCCGATATCGCGCATCTCGACATACACGACCCGGTCTCGAACGATGGACTCGATCATCACCTGGTCTGATCCCGTATCGAGCTGTCGTACAGAGAATCCAGTAAGACTTTCGACCAGGAAGTCGCCAAAGCGCGGATCGAGCAGGCGATCAACACCAAAGCGAATGTCGCGGATGTGATCGAGGTAGTTGACCACATCGTCAATCGGATGGCCTCCAAGGTCAAAGCCGCCAATCCCATTCAGCGACTGCAAGCCATTGACCATCGACAGCAGCGGAAGATCGACGTTCAGAGTGCCCGTACCGCCGAGATGACGGAAACCGTTGACCGTATCGAGAATAATCAGAGGCGTGCTGATGAAGCCTTCGGTCTGATCAAGTCTCCGATCGATTGGCTCAGGATCAGGGATGCCCGGACTGCGACCATTGTCGAGCAGGAAGTTCAGATCGGCCGCGCTCTCGATCACCGTAATGGTGACCGTCGATTCCACGAAACCACCATTGCCATCGGAAATGACGTAAGTGATCGTCGCAGTTCCATCGAAGCCGGGCGGCGCGACATATCGCAGCGTGCCGTCAGGATTGATCGTGACTTCTCCGATATCGGCGCTGGCCATGAACACGCTAAGCGGATCGCCTTCCGGATCAGATGCGTTGGCGAGCACATTGATGTCGGTAATCGTACCGCCAATAACCGTGACAGCTTCCGGCTCATCGACCGGGTTCTCATTCGTATCAAGTACCTCGAGCGTCACCGTAGCGGTGGAAGTGCCACCGTTGCCGTCAGAGATTTCGTAGGTGATCGTATCGATTCCATTGAACTCCGGGTTCGGTGTGTAGGTGATCGTGCCATCAGGATTGATGGTGACGGTGCCATTATCAGCGGTCGCGCCGATAACCGTCAACGGATCGCCATCGACATCCGTGTCATTGGCAAGGACTGGGATCGTGATCTCAGAATCCTCATCGACAGTTGCTTCATCGTCGTTCGCAACCGGAGGATCATTAACTGCGCCGACCGTGACCTCGATCGTAACCGTGTCAAACCCGCCAGCGCCATCGCTAACCACGTAAGTGATCGTGTCGGTGCCGTTGAAGTCCGGGTCTGGCGTGTAAGTGACCGTACCATCCGCGTTTATTGTGACAGTGCCGTTGGGGGCGTCTGCCTCCGTAATTGTGAGAGGGTCGCCATCAACATCGGTATCGTTGGCAAGCGGTGCGACGGTAACGGGCGTATCCTCATCGGTCGCAGCGACATCCGGCACGCCAACTGGCGGATCATTGACAGGTGTGACGGTGACTGTGCTCGTCACCTCAACCACGCCGCCCGCACCATCGTCTACCAAGTAGGTGATCGTGGCGACGCCATTGAAATCGGGGTCCGGTGTGTAAGTAATTGTGCCGTCTGGATTAATCGTCACCGTTCCGTTGTCGACATCTGCCGAAATCACAGTCAACGGATCGCCATCGACATCTGTATCGTTCGCCAGGACCGGAATGATGACCGGCGTGTCTTCATCGGTGGTGGTCGGATCAGGTGCGCCCACAGGCGGATCGTTAAGCGGCGTGACGTTGACGTTGACCGTCGCGGTGTCCGTGCCGCCATTGCCATCGTCGATCGTGTAGGTGATCGTCGTAGGACCGTTAAAGTCGGGATCTGGCTCAAACGTGACCGTGCCATCCGGATTGATCGTCACGGTTCCATTCGGCGAACTCGCATCCGTTACTGTCAGAGGATCACCGTCGACATCGGTATCGTTCACCAAAATCGGGATCGTGACTTCACTGTCTTCATCGACCGTGGCCACATCATCATTGGCAACCGGGGGATCGTTGATCGGATTAACGGTGACTTCGATCGTCACTGTGTCGAAACCGCCATTCCCGTCGCTTACCTGATAGGTGATCGTATCAGTCCCGTTAAAGTCCGGGTTTGGCGTGTAGGTGATCGTGCCATCAGGATTGATCGCCACTGTACCATTCGGCGCGTTGGCCGAGACCACTGTTAACGGATCGCCATCGGCATCGGTGTCATTGATGAGCGGTGTGATCGTGACCGGAGTGTCCTCATCGGTTGCAGCCACATCAGGCGTGCCGACAGGCGGATCGTTGACCGGCGCTACGTTGACGTTGACTGTCGCTGTGGCCGTACCACCCATTCCGTCGTCGATAGTGTAGGTGATCGTGGTCGGACCGTTGAAGTTCGGATCCGGAACGAAAGTTATTGTCCCGTCAGGATTAATCGTGACTGTGCCGTTCGGCGAGGTCGCGTCTGTGACCGTAAGCGGATCGCCATCAGGATCACTGTCATTCGCCAAGACCGGTATTGTGATCGCCTGATCCTCTACGCCCTGCGCCACATCGTCTTCGGCAATAGGATCGTCATTTACCGGATCGACAGTAATGGTTAGCGTTGCCGTGTCCGTTCCGCCATTGCCATCATCGACGGTGTAGGTGACTGTGTCGGTCCCGTTGAAATCGGGGTCCGGCGTGTAGGTCACGGTGCCATCGGGATTGATAGTGACTGTGCCGTTGTCAGCGGTCGCGTCAGTTACGGTCAACGGATCGCCATCAACGTCAGCGTCATTGCCGAGCACCGGTACGGCAACCGGCGTATCCTCTGGCGTTGTCGCGGTGTCGTCCTCAGCCACTGGCGGATCGTTGACTGGGGCCACATTGACTGTGACTGTGGTGGTCGCAGTGCCGCCCTGACCATCGTCAATCGTGTACGTTATCGTCGTCGGGCCATTGAAATCGGGATCAGGCGCAAAGGTGATGGTCCCGTCTGGGTTGATCGTGACCAAGCCATCGGGTGACGTTGCATCGGTTATAGTCAGTGGATCGCCATCGACGTCAGTGTCGTTGTCGAGCACTGGAATGACAACCGGAGTGTCTTCATCTGTGTCAGCGGTATCCGGGACAGCCACGGGCGGATCGTTTGCCGGAGCAACCACAACAGTGATCGTCGCCGTATCGGTGCCGCCATTGCCATCATCGATGGTGTAGGTGATCGTATCGGTGCCGTTGAAATCACTGTTTGGCGTGTAGGTCACCGTACCGTCTGGGTTGATGGTAACTGTACCGTTGGGCGCAGTCGCGTCTGTAACGGTCAGCGCATCGCCGTCCACATCGCTATCATTAGCCAATAGCGGAATGGTAACTGGTGTATCTTCCGTGGTGGTCGCAGTGTCGTTCACGGCCACAGGCGGATCATTTTCTGGACCGACCGTTACCGTCACCTCGGCATTGGCAAAGCCGCCATTGCCGTCGCTGATCGTGTAGGAAATCGTATCGACGCCATTGAAATCCGGATTTGGCGTGTAGTCGATTGTTCCATCCGGCAGGATCGAGACCGTGCCATTGGCCGCACTAGCCAGGACAACAGAAAGTGGATCGCCATCAGGATCGGAATCGTTTGCCAGCACGTCAATATTGGTAGACGTGTCCTCAGTGGTTGAAGCGATATCATCAACGGCTACTGGAGCAGGATTGGTGACTGTCCATGTAAAGGTGGACGACACGGTCCCCCCAGTTCCATCATCAGCGGTGATAGTGACTTCATAGACACCATCACTTCCGAGGCCACCTTGTGAGGCGTCTGGATCAATTGTGCCTGTAATCTCACCAGACGCCTCATCGATGCTGAGGCCGGGGGGTAGGCCCGTTGCATCGAAAGTCAGGGTATCGCCGTCGACATCGCTGAAGTTGTCAGCGGTCGGTACGTTTACTGTCGCGCTGTCGACATTGTTGCGTGCCGGGAATGGGGTAGCGACCGGTGCATCGTTTTCCGCGCCGACTGTGACAGTGACA
>JBCBHD010000017.1:0-20937 GCA_038526115.1 Pseudomonadota bacterium
CAGGCGATAGCGGTGCAACTGTACGCAGGCAGTTCTGCCCCGAATGTGGGTCACCTGTCTTCACACTCGTCGACCAACCTGAAGGTGTGATGTTCGTAAAGGCAGGATCACTTGATGACACGTCAGATCTAAAACCCGCGTTTCATTGCTACACTAAAAGCAAACAGGGTTGGATCGGGCTTGGGGACATTCCGGGCTACGATACGGTGCCGCAAGGTCTCTAGCCGGCCAGGTAAAAGCATCAGGCCTGATAGAGTTGCGCGAGCTTGGTGCTTGCGCTCGAGTGGCTTTGCATGTTTTGCAAATGACTTGCAAAATAAACACCATGAAATTCCGAGGGTTGCAGCTAAACCGGCCAGATCGTCGCGAATTCTCGGAACGCGTGACGCGGTATCCCGTTTTGTAGACAACACAAATTCAACCGTCCTCATCCATCCCCTAACCTAGGTTGAGAGGCGGGAAAGCAGGTTGACGTGAATACAGATGATGAAATGGATCGCGGCAGGGCTGATCAGGCCTCGCTGCGGTTCGATGATGCGCCCGATCGATTCAGGGCCGGAAATACGAGCGATCAGTTTTCAGGCGCCTCTGGCGTGCTGTTTGAACAGGCGATGGCGCAAACCCGAATGGCAATCTGTTTGTCGGATCCCCACTCCGATGACATGCCGATCGTGTTCGCCAATCGCGCATTTCGACGACTGACCGGCTATAGTGAGGAAGAGATCGTCGGTCGCAATTGCCGATTCCTACAGGGACCGAAAACCGACCCTGAAGCCATCGCTCGTATTCGGGAAGGGATCACGAACGAGGATGTCGTGGTGGTTGAACTGCTCAATTATCGCAAGAATGGCACAACATTCTGGAATGCTCTGCATCTCGGCCCGATCTATAATGACGCAGGCGAGCTCGTATACTTTTTCGGCAGCCAGTGGGATGTGTCCGATGTTCGTGCCGCGCGCGCCGAAGAACGCCACGCGAAAGAAATGGCGCGTGAACTGTCTCACCGCATGAAGAACATGTTCGCTGTTATTTCTGGCATCGTCAACGTTACTGGCAGGGTTCGTGGAATTCGCAGCGAGGCTGCAGAAATCAACTCGCGCATTCAGGCTCTGGGGCGCGCTTACGACACAACACTGGACAGCGCTTCAAGCGGGAATATCGATATTGGTGAAGCTATCACTGCGGTTCTTTCGCCCTATGGCAGCGATGCGGAACGAATAGAGCTGCAGGGCGAGAAAGTGCCAATGCCTTTTACGGCGATCTCCATCGTCGGCCTGATACTGCATGAGTTTGCCGCGAATGCGACCAAGCACGGTGCATGGAGGACTGAGACCGGGAAGGTGACTGTGAACTGGCGGCAGTCCGATGATGGATCCTTGCTCGAAGTGACCTGGGCAGAGGATGGCGGACCGGCTGTCGACGCTGATAGTATTTCCTCAGGAACCGGAACCGCCATCGTCGATCGGTTGCTCTCAGCAGGCCAGGGCAAGATTGAACGCCATTGGAACGAAACCGGTCTTACGGCCACCTTCGCAATACCAACCCGCCAAGAGTGATGACAAAGGGAACCACTCTTCTGTTGCTCGAAGATGAGCCCCTGATCCTGATGGACTTGGAGTTTGCGGCCGAGGATCAAGGGTGTGATGTTCTAGCCACGTCGACGTGTGAGGCTGCGCTTGGGCAGATTGAGCGCCACGGAAATGCGATTGATGCGGCCATACTGGATGTTTCGCTTGGTGCCGGACTGACATGCTTCCCGGTCGCGCAAGCGCTGGACCGGCTCGGCATCCCGTACGTGCTCCATTCGGGCGACCTGGATCGGCACAATGAGCGCATTCGCGAACTGAATGCGCAACTGATTGCAAAACCCGCCGCGCCTGAAAGAGTTATTTCAGCTGCGATCGGAGCCTCTGCGCGATAGCACCCGCGAAGCCAGGCTGCATGGCTGGGTCACAGGCCGCTCACCCAAGCGGATCAGTAGAGGCCAGGGATCTCATATTGTGCGGCATTGGGACGAACCGGCTGCAACACTTCACGGCCGCCCACGCTTTGAGCGGTTTGGCCCGCACCCCCCGTTATGGGTGCCGCGCAGGAACGTCCGGCCAGGAAATCGAGCGCAGCGGCGGTGGAAGCTTCGGTCGGATCACCGAATGGCGTGAAGATATCATCATCGGCGCGGCATGTGTTGGGCATGACGCTTGCGAGGCCGGTGAAGTATTCGCCGTTACCGTCAGCATTAAGCGTTTGGAATGTCACCGCGCGCACCCGCAGATCGCAGGCATCTAAGTCGAAGCCGAATTGCCCCACCGGCTTGCCCGATGTGTTCGAACCAATCAGCGCCATACCGTTACCGACATAAGGGATCATCGAATTGGTCACGAGCTCACTGGCCGATGCCGTACTGCGAGTTCCGATCACTGCGATCTTGGTAGGAGCAATTGCATTCACTTCATTCTGGAACAGCTCCGATGAGTTTTCAGAAGACTTGGACGCTCGCAGAACGGTTTCGCTCCACAATTGTCCCACACGTCCCTGACCCATGAGATCGCCCATAGTATCAGCTACACTTACGAGACCGCCGCCATTGTAACGGAGATCGAGAATGAGCTCTGTGACACCTTCGCTGCCAAAGAGTTGGAAGGCGTCGCGCAACTGGTTGGCAGCGTCTGCGACAATAAATGTTCGCAGATTGAGATAGCCGACCTTTTTCCCGCCATCGTCAAGGATCAGCGCGCCATAGCGATCTGAGATCGGATCAAGTGCGAAGTCAGTTTTCGTGACGGTTGCTTCAATTACGGTCCCATCGAGCTGAGCGAAGCGGATCACGCGAGAGACGCCCGGACTGGATGGTCCCAGTGCATCGATGACGGCTTGCGGGCCGCCATTGGCCATAAGCGAATTCACCGTCTGAAGGTTGGTGGCTGATGTCCCGATCGCCAGAAGTTCCGTCCCGCGATCCATTCCAGCGGCGAACCCGTTGGCGTTTTCGAACGCTTCAAGCAGGAACACTCGGTTGTTGACCGTGTCGTAGGCGAGTCGGATGCCGAAGCCCGCGCTTGAACCGGAGTTGATCAACTCGTTCTCAGCCTGGATCGACGTGGCAAAAGTGAACCCTTTGTCGAACGACTGAGCACGCGCAGGGGCGACCCGCGCATCGAGGAACGATTGGACATCGCTGAAATTCGCCGGGTTGACGGCGTTGTCGAGCAGGTTGGGAAACAGATACCATTCATCCAAGACGGCATCGGCAAACGCGATCTGCTCGGAGATGGCACAGGCAGCAGTTGTAGGTGTGGGGTTCGGAGTTGGTCCGCCCTGCGTTGGAGGAGGGTTGGAATTTCCGCCGCCGCCACAAGCGACGAGCGCAAAGGCAAGGGTTGCAGAAAGCGCTGTGCGGCCGATTTTCATGGGGGTGCGACTCCGGGTATTCTTCGTATTCAGATGCGACATTCTAGCCCTAGACATGCCTGCCGAGTGGCCATCGGGCAAGAATTTGCGACCATAATGATGCCATTCTGAAGCTAGCGTTGCTGATTTTACACGATTTTCGTCGGGTTTTCCGCAGAATCCGGGGCAAATTCCCTCTCCCTCCCTCGTTTCTCTCCCTCTAAGGGACTAGCGTTCACTGCATATGGGACGACAGAATCATGCCTGATCTACCCGATTGGATCGCTTCAAAGCTGCCAGCGGCAGCGCGCCATCCCGGTCTTGCTATTGCAAGCCTTGGGGATGCCAAGACGCTTGGGCGCGGTGGGTTTGCGCTTTCTAGCCCTGCGTTCGAAGCCGGCGAAGAGCTTGATCCGTGTTTTACTGCGAAGGAAGAGGACGCGGTCGCGCCTCCGCTGGAATGGAATGCCCCACCGCCCGGAGCGCAAGAGCTCATCGTGATTGTCGAAGATGCTTCGACAGATGGCGAAGAGCCTTTGTGTCATTGGATTGTGTGGGGATTGGCTGGCCAGAAGGGTAAGCTGCTCGAAGGAGAAGTTCCTCCTCGTGCGGGCAAGAACTCTCATGGCAATTCCGAATGGCTGCTGCCGGATCCACCGATTGGCGAGACTCGGCACTATGTCTTCCAAATCTTTGCGACTGAGCTTCCGCTCACGCTGATGCCCGGCGCCAGCCGGGCTGATCTCATTGAGTCGCTAAAAGGCTCGATCACTGGATGTGCCGTGCTGACTGCGCCGTTCACGGGTGTCGAGCCAGCAGATGAGATGGCGTGGGATGACGAAGAAATTGACTAACCTGCCATAACGACAAGGGAGAATATCATGGCTGGCAAGACCAACGCACTGCAGAAACCAGTGCAACTTTCAGGCGACCTCGAAGCGGTGATTGGCAAGGGTCCGATGACCCGCGCTCAAGTCACTTCGAAAGTCTGGGAATACATCAAGGCGAACAGCCTGCAGGACAGCAAAGACAAGCGTCAGATCAATCCTGATGGCAAGCTCGGCGCTGTGATCGGGAAAGATCAAATCTCGATGTTCAAAATGACTGCAGCTGTTTCAAAGCACCTCAGCTAATATCGGCTGAAGCACTTTCGGTAGGCTGGCGGCGCGCGATGCGATAGGGCCCGCGCCGCCAGTCCATCCGTTTTCCTTTCCAAGACAATGTAATCAATCCGGCTTCGACCAAACAGTCGACGGCCGAATGGACGTCGTCCACCAATTCTCGCCAGTTTCCGTTTGGTCCAGCTAATCGACGCGCGACCTCGCTTGGGCAGGCGGTTTTTCCAACCCCCCTTTGATCAAGCAGTTCGATGATTGCCGCTTTTGTTGTGGTGGTCATTGTCGCTTCAGCGCTCCGCTGACCCAAAGCGAGAGCCAGATCAATATCGGCTGCGCGATCATCCTCGGTACGTGATAGGCCAATCCCAATCCGCCGTCGCTGCGGGCCATGTCGATGGCGAAATGGTTTATGTTCGCGGGCCATACACACAGCGCATAAAGAGCCAACCCGATTCCGCCAGCTATTCTCAAGCGATTTGAAAACGGCTGGATGAGCGCCGCAGCCCCTGCGATCTCTGCGATTCCAGTGAGCGCGATAACTGCGCTAGGGTGGGGTACCCAGTCCGGAATGATATGCAGGAATGGGGCTGGAACCACCAGATGTGCAATGCCCGCGAGTGCATAGAAAACGGCCACGAGCATGCGAAGTATTGATCGGATCACGAACAAGGGTTCCAACCCGGAGGAGCCAGCTCAAATCCGGCAAATTCGAAACCAGGAACAACCACGCATGAGACGAGAGTGTAGCCGTGCTCTCCGTCAGCTGACCGTGCAGCTTGCCACGCATTTGTCGGGACAAGACCCTGCAAAGTCTGACCGGAAGCAATATCGCCGCCAGCATCACGGTCTTCACTGGTGCCTTGTCACTCGCCGCAATTTCGAGAGCTAGAGGATCTCCCGACTGCCAGATCCACATTTCCTCGGCATCGACACGGTGCCAATGTGAGTATTCGCCAGCTTTGAGCAGGAACAGGATAGCGGTCCCCAGTGCGCGGCCGCCTTCACTGCTTTCCGCTCGCCAGGTTTCGCGATACCATCCACCCTCAGGATGCGGTGCGAGTTCCAATTGTTCGATCAGCGCGCTCGCGCTATCTGTCTGAGACACAGCCTGTTTCCTTCCGTCGCAGCCGTAATCGGAGTGTCACTCAACATGCAACGTTTCGCAATCTCGCTCACCGCTCTGGCTCTCTGCATTGCTGGCCCTACCAGCGCGCAATCCGTCGCTGAAGACATCGCTCCTGAGATCGAGACTGACCCCGCCGTTCTCACGGCGCAGGCTGCGCTTGAAGCGGCACCTGTGTTTGACGGACATAACGATGTGCCGATCCAATTGCGCGCACGCCTTCGAAATCAGATCAACGATTTCGATTTTACCGACACTACAGGAAGCGGGGCCACCCATCCATTCGGTCGAGCGATGCACACAGACTTGAACCGTCTGTCTCAAGGCAAAGTGGGAGCGCAGTATTGGTCGGTCTATGTGCCTGCCAACCTGCCAGAGGCTGAGGCGGTGCAGATGACGATGGAGCAGATCGACGTCATGAAGCGTCTGATTGCTCGCTTTCCTGAGGGTCTCCGCTACGTCGAAACTGCCGATGAGGTAGAACGGGCGGTGGCTGATGGGGTTGTCGCCTCATTGCTCGGCATGGAAGGCGGGCACTCTATCGGCTCGAGTTTGGCTGTTCTGCGCCAGATGTATGCACTTGGCGCTCGGTACATGACGATTACGCACTCAATGAATACACCATGGGCTGACAGTGCAACCGACGAACCCAAGTCTAGCGGGCTCACCGAGTTTGGCGAAGACGTGATCCGTGAGATGAACCGCATAGGCATGCTGGTTGATTTGAGCCATGTCAGCGAAGAAACTATGATGGACGCGCTAGATGTGGCGCGTGCGCCTGTAATCTTTAGCCATTCGGGCGTCAGGGCCATCAACGGGCATGCGCGCAATGTGCCGGACAGTGTATTGCGGCGCTTGCCAGAGAATGGCGGTATTGTGATGGTTGTTGCGCTGCCGGGCTTCCTGAACGACGAACGCCGCCAGTGGTTCGCTGAAAGGGAAGCGCTTGAGGCGAAGCAGAATTCGTTGTTTCAAGGGCAGCCCGAACGGGTCAAAGCCGCAATGGATGAATGGGATGCTGCTAATCCCGAACCGCAAACCCTGGTGAGCAACATGGCTGATCACATTGATCACATTCGCGAAATTGCGGGTGTTGAATCAATTGGTATTGGCGCTGACTTCGATGGCATGCCCACTGGCCCGATCGGTTTCGAAGACACCAGCGGTTACCCAGCCTTGTTTGAAGAGCTGGCTCGACGCGGCTATTCGCAGGTCGAACTGGAACTGATCGCAAGCCGCAACGCAGTTCGTGTCCTGCGACAAGCTGAGCAATATTCAGCAAGCGTTGCCAGTCAGTCGCCTATCGAAACTTTGATAAGCGAAAGCGAGTAATCAGCCGTAGAGTGCAGGCAATATCCAGGCCAGGCTCATCGCGATCACAGCGAGGACCAGGCTGATGCCTAGTACGTAGCGTAGAATTCCAGGCGTACTCGCAGCGCGAGCGTCGTCGTCTTCGATGTGAATTGCTTCGTCTTCTTCGGTCATGTTCCCTCCGGTATTTTCCCGATGGGGTTTCAACGGAACACAAGCATACCTGTTCCGCGCTTCTAACAAAACCTTTGCTTCAAGGGCTCAATCGCGCAGCAGATCATTGATCCCAGTCTTTGAGCGGGTCTGTGCGTCGACGGTTTTCACGATCACCGCGCAATATAGCGACGGGCCAGGTGTCCCGTCTGGCAATGGCTTGCCTGGCAGGCTGCCCGGGACAACCACTGCATAAGGGGGAACCTCGCCCATATGCACCTCACCATTGGCTCGATCGACGATTTTCGTCGATGCGCCCAGGTACACACCCATGGAAAGCACAGCGCCTTCGCCGACCCGTACACCCTCAGCCACTTCGCTGCGTGCTCCGATAAAGGCACCGTCACCGATGATAACTGGTTCGGCCTGAAGCGGTTCGAGAACCCCACCGATCCCGGCTCCGCCAGAAATGTGCACGTTCTTACCGATCTGTGCGCAAGATCCCACGGTGGCCCAAGTGTCGACCATGGTGCCTTCATCGACATACGCACCGATATTCACGAAGCTGGGCATCAGGACGACGCCTTTTCCGATAAAGCTGCCTTGACGCGCAACGGCACCCGGTACGACGCGGAAGCCCGCTTCGGCAAAGCGGTTCTCGCCCCAGCCTGCAAATTTGGTGGGCACCTTGTCGAAGGCCGGGCCATCGGCCGACCCACCATCCATCACACGATTGTTGTTCAGGCGGAATGAAAGAAGCACGGCTTTCTTGAGCCATTGATTGACGCGCCAGCCGCCATTGCCATCAGGTTCTGCAACGCGGGCTTCCCCGCTATCGAGCATGGCCAGAGCTTTGCCTACGGCGTGTCGCACTTCGCTGCCAGGAGTGACATCAGCCCGATTTTCCCACGCATCTTCGATGTCAGCGATAAGTGTGTCGGTCATAAGTCCTCCGGCGGCGGCCTAAAATGGTACGCAGACAAAATGTGGCCCACGTTTCTGCGCTCGCGCTGCTAGCCGGGCGGAGGCAGCGCGGCAAGCCCGTGCGACCCGTTAATGCTATCTTGCCGTGCCCATACGTTCAGTTACTTGTCATGCGGCTAATCATACCACTATGACCTGATGCCAAGGGGTTATGTAAGGACGGACATCATGCCCAGAACCCCAATCTCCTCTTTGCACGGCGCAACGCCGATACCGAATGATCGGAACGCTCCGATCACGTGGAAGGTCGTGGCTGCGACCGTCGCATGCGCGGCTCTGACCGCTTGCGGTGGCGGCGGAGGAGGCGTCAATCCGGGGCCGATAGCCGCCCCGCCACCTCCACCACCTCCTCCGCCACCACCACCACCTCCTCCGCCACCAACGACGAATTTCGATACGGCTGAGTTTCGTCGGTCGGATGGGCCGGAGTTTCACGACGCGGACACGGCATGGCAGGAAGGCTTTACCGGCAGTGGTGAGATCATTGCCGTAATCGACACCGGGATCGACAGTGACAGCCCTGAATTTGCGGGCCGTGTCCATCCAAACTCGGCTGATGTTGCGGGCAATCGCGGGATTGATCCCGAAGATGATCATGGCACCAACGTTGCACTGGTTGCGGCTGCGGGACGGGACAATATTGGCGTACTCGGCATCGCCTTTGATGCGCAGATTTTGGCAGCGAGGGCGGATCAGCCTGGTTCATGCGGAGCAGACACTCCGCAAGACGCGACGCTGGGTTGCTTGTTCAACGATTCCGATATTGCAGCCGGTGTGGATCTGGCGATCAACAATGGTGCGACGGTGATCAATCTGAGCCTCGGAGGCGGCAATGCTTCGCCCGTCCTGCTCAATGCGATCGGGCGCGCAGCAAACGCGGGTATCGTGGTGGTGGTTGCCGCCGGAAATGGCGGCGATGGATCGGAGCCTGGTATCGATCCCGATCAGCCGGATCCGTTTGCTTCGAGCATACAGCAGGCCGGCAATGGCAATGTGATCATCGTCGGCTCGGTCGATGCCAATGGCGACGCTTCGGGTTTCAGCAATCGCGCTGGCAATTTCGCCGGCACCTACATCTCTGCACGAGGCGAACGGATCTGCTGCGTCTATGACAATGGTGAACTGTTTGTTGAAACGATTGGCGGCGATCAATTCGTTACTCTGTTTTCGGGGACGAGTTTTGCGACACCGCAAGTAGCTGGCGCCGTTGCTATTCTGGCGCAGGCCTTCCCCAATCTGACAGCGAACGAGATCGTTGAGATTCTGCTTGATACCGCGCGCGACGCAGGAGCGGCTGGCGATGATGCTGTCTTTGGCACGGGGATACTGGACATCGCTGCGGCCATTGCCCCGCAAGGAACCACGACCGTTGCCGGAACCGCCAACGCGCTCGCTTTGGCAGATGATTTCGCGATCGGATCGGCCGCTATGGGAGACGCACTGCAGGGCGCGCAACTCAGCACAACTGTGCTTGATCGATATGATCGGGCATACAATGTCGAACTGGGCAACAACGCTCGCAATGCGGCGCAAGTGCAGCGTTTGCGCGGAGCGGTAGAGCGGGACGGCATCAATCGCTCGGTCTCGCAAGACGGGTTCGCCGCTGCTGTAACGATTGGCGAAGGGCAGCGTGCAGGGGGCCTCAATTGGACTGCCAATCTGCAACTCAGCCCGGAAGAGGCAGATGGCGCCCGATTGCTTGCTGCACGGGTGGCGGCACGGGTTGCTCCCGATTTGCAGCTTGGGTTCGCGATCTCGCAGGGCGCCAAGGGTCTGGTCGGCCAGCTCCAAGGGGCGGATAGACCAGCCTTCGCTATTGCCCCCAAAGCGGGGAGCGATGCCGGTTTTCTCGACAACAGTGAATTGGCCTTTGCTGCGCGGCACACTGCAGGGCCATGGGGCCTTACGGTTTCCGCGGAGCGGGGACGCGCTTGGCTTGGCGACAACCGCCGGGCTGGCGACATCATCTTCGGTTTGCGCGAACGTCGCCCGACCACCAGTGTCAGCCTCGCCGCTGATCGCCGTATTGGCGCGGTCGACACTGTGGTGTCGGCGATGTGGCTTTCGGAACAAGACACCTTTTTGGGAGCGCACTTCAACTCAGCGGTCGGATTGCAGGGAGCGGACAGCCTGTTCCTTGACGTGCAGGCCAGCCATTCTTTCGCAGGCAATTGGCGCTTTGGCGGCGCTTTCCGCGGCGGTGTTACCCGACCGCGTGCGGGTGCGCTGATCGGAGCGGGCTCGCAATTGTTGAGCGAGGCCTGGTCTCTCGATCTTGCGCGCTTCAGCACGTTCACCTCCGGCGATTGGATCGGCGTGCGGGTTAGCCAGCCTTTGCGGGTCAGCGGGGGAGCTTTGGAATTCGATCTACCCGTCGCCTTTGATTATGCGAGCGAAACCCCGATCCTTGGCCGACAACGGCTGTCGCTTTCGCCCGAGGGTCGCGAAATCATGGGCGAAATCGCCTGGGGATCGCCGCTGCTCTTCGGCTACGCCAATGCCAGCGTCTTTTACCGCAACCAGCCTGGCCATTTCGCCAACGCTCCGGCGGACATGGGGATGTTGATCGGCTTTGACGCTTCTTTCTAAGCCCTACTCCGGCATTCCGGCATCGCGAGCGAACATGTAAGCACGTTCCACTAGCGGCAGCACCCGATCGCTCATCGCTTTCGCATGCGCCGATGAAGCCGTGCCATCGATCACACGCTTCTTGATGCCCTGCATGATCCCCGCGAGCCGGAACAGGTTGTAGGCAAAGTACCAGTCCATTGGCGGAACCGGGTAACCTGTTCGTGCAACATATCGCTCAACCGCTTCTTCGACGGTCGGGATTCCCAGCTCTGCCAGGTCAAGGCCAAGCAGTCCGGCACGGCCATCGGCTGGCTGGAACCAGTTGAGCATCAGGTAACTGAAATCGGCAATCGGATCGCCAAGCGTCGATAGCTCCCAATCGAGCACTGCGATGATCCGGTTCTCAGTCTTGTGAAAGATCACATTGTCTAGCCGGTAGTCGCCATGGACCACAGAGCTTTCATGTTGAGGCGGGATCGTCTCAGGCAGCCATTCGATCAACCGCTCCATCTTCGGCATATGCTCTGTTTCAGAGAGCTTGTACTGCTTTGACCAACGCGCAATCTGCCTGGCGCAATAGTCGGTTGGCTTGCCGTAATCGCCAAGGCCGATGTCCTCTGGTGTGTTGAGATGCATGTCGGCGATCGTGTCGATCAAGGCATTATACAGTTCGCGCCGCTCATCGGGCGTGCAGCCTGGAAGCGCGCCATTCCAGAGTGATCGGCCATCGGCCATGCTCATCACGAAGAACTTCGATCCCAGCACTTCGGGGTCTTCGCACAGGCCAAACGTCTGCGGCACGGGAAAGCCGGTAGGATAGAGGCCGCTCATCGCGGTGTATTCACGATCAACCGCATGAGCGCTGGGCAGCAATTTGCCAAACGGCTGTCGGCGAAGGACGTAATTCGCTGCGGGGGTTTCGATCTTGTAAGTCGGGTTCGATTGCCCGCCTTTGAACTTGGTGTAGCTGATCGGGCCTTCGAAGCCTTCGACATTGGCTTCAAACCACGCAGTCAGCTTTTCGAGATCCAGCTTGTCAGCTTCTGGCACTTCCACGGTGCCAACCATTTCCTTGTCGAAATCGATATCGGTCATGCTGCTCTTTCTTGCTCTGTTTCGCCGTGCGGTGGAACGCAGACCACCCGGTTTTCAGAAACTCTCTCTACCCTTGCAAACCCGGCTATTCCGCCATTTTTCGGCCAGATTGCCCGGTCTTTGTGTAACCTTCCATTTCGCCACCAAATTGCGCCTGTCACGCCGCCAGTCCTCTAGCGTTTACCGCGGTCGAAGGATGTAGGACAGCAGACGCCTCCCGGTCAGTCGAACACCACAACGCTGCGCGCCGAATGGCCCGCACGCATTTTGTCAAAGCCTGCGTTCACATCGTCGAGCGGAATCCGCGCAGCGATGATCGTGTCCAGATCGAGCAACCCGCGCATATAGAAATCGACAAGGCGAGGGAGGTCGACCGGGAAATGATTGCCCCCCATAATCGCGCCCATCAGTTTCTTGCCGCTGAGCAAGTCCATGGCGGACAGGCCGACTTTGCAATCAAGCGGCATCATGCCGAGGATGACTGCTGTACCGCCCCGCCGCAAAGATGCGACAGCCAGATCAGCCGCGGCCTGACGACCAACAGCTTCGATCCCGTAATCGACACCGCCGCCAGAGATATCCATGATCTGCTGCGTCGCATCGTCCGCCAGAGCGTCGACAGTGTGCGTTGCGCCGAGCGTTTCTGCCAGCGCACGCTTTTCGGGCAATGGATCAGCAGCAATCACCTTGCCTGCCCCGGCGATCTTGGCCGCATTGATGGCCGCAAGACCCACACCGCCACAGCCGACAACCAGTACGGCTTCTCCAGGAGTGACAGAACATGCGTTGAAGATCGTACCAGCGCCCGTGGTCACCGCACAGCCAATCACGGCAGCGCGATCAAGCGGCATATCCTTGTCGATGGATACGCAGGCGTTTTCGTGGATCAGCATCTGCTCGCTGAGCGAGGAGAGGTTGAGCATCTGATTGATGGGCGAGCCATCGGCACGCGTCATGCGCGGAGCATCATCTTTGCCGCGCCGCGTTGCCGCACCCAGACACAGCGACATGCGCCCCGTCACGCAGAATTCGCACTGACCGCAAAATGCGGAAAGACAAGAGACTACATGATCGCCCGGCTTCACCGAACGCACTTCGCTACCGACAGCGCGGACTACACCGGCTGCTTCGTGGCCGGGTACAGCCGGAAGCGGGTGCGGGTAGGCGCCATCGATGAAGTGAAGATCCGAATGGCACAGACCGCACGCTTTCGTGTCGATCAACACCTCATGCGGGGCCGGATCGGAATATTCGACATCTCCAATCACAAGCCCTTGGCCCGGAGTCTCCAGGATCGCTGCTTTCGCCATTTTTGGCCTCTCCCCCTTGGGCGTGCGCTTAGCGCGCTACGCCCATGTCGCCCGAACTGAACGCGCCGGGATCGTTGGCCGCTCCACCCGGACCTCCGCGCAAGGCGTTGGCTGTCGGGCCTTCTTCGGGAATGTGCTTGCCGAATTCCATGCGCGCAATCGAGCGAGCATGAACTTCATCGGGTCCATCAGCGAGACGCAGTGTCCGCTGATGGGCATAAGCATTGGCGAGACCATAATCATCTGAAACGCCGCCGCCGCCATGGGCCTGGATTGCATCGTCAATGATCCGCAGAGCCATATTCGGCGCCTGCACCTTGATCATGGCGATTTCCTGCTTGGCCGATTTGTTGCCAACCTTGTCCATCATGTCGGCAGCCTTGAGGCACAGCAAACGGGTCATATCGATATCGATGCGGGCACGTGCGACGCGCTCTTCCCATACGGAGTGTTTGTAGATTGGTTTGCCGAACGCTTCGCGCTCTTGCAGACGCTTACACATCTTTGCCAGCGCCTCTTCAGCCACGCCGATGGTGCGCATGCAGTGGTGGATGCGACCTGGGCCGAGGCGACCCTGGGCAATCTCAAACCCGCGACCTTCGCCCAGAAGCACGTTGGATACTGGGACGCGTACGTCCTTCATCTCAACTTCCATGTGTCCATGCGGTGCATCGTCATAACCGAACACTGGAAGGTGGCGAATGATGTTCACCCCTGGTGTGTCGATTGGCATCAAGACCTGGCTTTGTTGTGCGTGACGTTTCGCTTTAAAGTCGGTCTTGCCCATCACGATAGCGATTTTGCAGCGCGGATCGCCGAGGCCCGAAGACCACCATTTGCGGCCATTGATGACATACTCATCGCCGTCGCGCTCAATGCGCGTCTCGATATTGGTCGCATCGGATGATGCGGTGTAAGGCTCTGTCATCAGGAAGGCCGAACGAATTTCTCCGTTCATCAGCGGACCCAGCCACTGGTCTTTCTGTTCACGTGTGCCGTAACGGTGGAACACTTCCATGTTGCCGGTGTCGGGTGCCGAGCAGTTGAACACTTCGCTGGCCCAGCCAATACGGCCCATCTCTTCTGCGCATAGTGCGTATTCGAGGTTGGTCAGGCCGGGGCCGTCAAATTCGAATGTGTCATCGACATGGTGATGGCTGTCATTGCGCGGCGGCATGAACAGGTTCCAGATGCCGGCTTCCTTAGCCAGCTTCTTCTTGTCTTCGATGACTTGGATGACTTTCCAGCGGTCGCCTTCGGCATCTTGCGCTTTGTAGGTGCCCATCTCCGGGCGGACATGCGTTTCAATGAAATCGCGTACGCGGTCGCGCCAATAGGCCTGGCGTTCGGTGGGTTCAAAATCCATGGGGGCGTTCCTCTCTACGTCCTAAACTAAGGGTCGAATCTGTTGCGGCGAACCGTGGCAGAGCGTGCCATTCGCGCCAAGCTCTCATTTGTGTGCCTAGCTCATTCCCGGAGCTTGCGCTTCCGCAGCATTTGCCGCGGCACGAGCGGCGATGCGCGCTTCGTGATCTTCGCGGCTAATCGGGAATCGGCCGAGCCAGTAAGCAGCAATCAATCCAAGCACGACAGTTGCAGCAGCAAAGGCGATGATCATTGTCGAGAGCACACTTTGCGCGACTGTCGTTGGATCGGCACCTTGTTCCAGTTGGGAGAAAGCGACGATTTGCCCAGTCAATGCCGCGCCGAAACCCGTCGCGCACTTCTGGACCAGCCAGTTGCCCGAATAGAATGATGCCTCTGCCCTGCGTCCGGTGCGTTCCTCGAAAGCTTCCACAATTTCAGCGATCATGGACGAAGCGGAGATCATGATCACCACCCCAAACATGTTGGCGAAAATCGTGAAAGCGTAAAACAGGAAGGTCGATTGGAGGGATGCGACTTCCGGCCAGAGCCCGATCAGGAACAGGCCGTAGGGCAGTAGACCGATCCCGACGGCAATGATTGCCGCGATCGCTGCGCTTTTGGGTTTGCCGTACCTTTCGTGCATTGGGCCAACGATCATGAACATGCCCACAACCGATATTGCGAGAACAAAGGGGTAGGCCGTCAAACCGTTAAGCCAGGCAGGCGCCCAGTCGAACCCAACACGGTCGAGCTGCCAGACATAGATGTTGAGGTAATTCGAGATCGAGAATGTCATGCCCTGGCTGATGTAAGCCGCGAGCCCGCCTGCCGCGAACACAAGGAATGCCTTTTCGCTGAAGGCTTCCTTGATTTCCGAGAACGCGTCTTTGAGGCTGAAGGGTGGCGGCTTCGTTTCAGGCAGTCCGGCGACGATATGGTGCTGTCCGATCGCCGATCCCAGCACAGCTACTGCCATGAGGACCGCTCCGAAGATCCCGTATGCGGGATAGCCTTCCTGCTGGAGCAACCCATTCTCGCCGGGCATGAACACGGTGTAGGCCAGCACCATCATCAGGATGCCGCCCATCCAGCCAGACAGGTATCGGTATCGGAACAGGGTTGTGCGCTCATTGTAATCGGAAGTGATCTCGGGAACGAGACTGACCGAAGGAACCTCGCAGGCCGACAGCAGGATGCGAACGCCTACCATGATGCCGAGCAAGCCCATAGGCGAGGGTGCGACACCGCCCGGCGGCGACCAAAGCAATACCCAAACAAACGCCAAAGGTATCGGGGCCACATAGAGCCACGGCAATCGCCTGCCCCAGCGGGTGTAGGTGCGGTCCGAAAGATATCCTATGATCGGATCGATAAACGCATCGATCACCAACGCGCCGAGCAGGATTAGCCCGACCAGTCCGGCATCCATGCCCAGCACCTGACTGTAGTAGAACAGCAGGAAGAACAGGAACCCGCCATCCTTCACACCAAAGGCGACAGCTCCAAAGCCATGAATGAGTTTGAGCTTGAGCGGGAGCTTTCCCTCGACCCGACTCATTCAGCGTCTGCCTTGCTTGGTTGCGCGGCACGGGCCTGCGCTTCCATCGCTTCCAGCGCTCCGAGAATGCCTTGCTCGTCCGGATCCCAGCTGTGCCGCGGGCCGACGGTCAGCCCGCCATCGACCAATAGGGACGTGCCGGTCACAAAGCTGGCGGCATCGCTTGCGAGATAGGCAAACGCTTCCGCGATATCTTGCGGCTGACCACCGCGCCGCACCGGCTGCGTGTTGGAAGAGATTTGCGCAATGGCGGCATTGGCTGTGTCTTTCATCTCAGTCGGGATTTCCAGCGATGATGTGAAGATGTTGGTGTTGATGAAGCCCGGCTGGATGGCGTTCACCCGGATGCCGTGTTGCGCCAGATCGGTTGCCGCGCATTTGGTCAGATGCAGCACACCCGCTTTGGCAACGGCATAGGCGGTGGGCGAATAGCCCGGACCAACTGCTGCTACGCTGGAGATGTTGACGATGCTCGCGCCTTTGCGGCCTTTCATATGCGGCGCAGCGTAGCGGATGCCGAATGCGACCGACCGCAGCACGAGGTCCATCGTCCCGTCCCATTCTTCAGGCTCGATCTCGTCTATCGCGGGCCGCGCCCCGCCAGCGGCAGCGTTGTTCAGCACGATGTCGATCCCGCCGGCCTCTGCCGCCGCTTCATCCATCAAGGCTTTGATTTGCGCCGTGTCGTTGACATCACAAAGCTTGAAACGAATGTCGCCCTCGCTCTCTGTGGCGAGCGTTTGCCCGCCTCTTGCGTCGATATCGCTGGCGAAGACTATGGCCCCTTCGCGTGCCAGAAGCCGCGCGCTGGCCGCCCCAATTCCGGACGCTGCGCCGGTCACGACAGCGACTTTACCGGAGAATCGCATCAAGCATTTCCTCTCTCAATCCCGATTTGCAACCTAAGCGGACTGACGGGTCCGTCAACGTAAACTGGCTGACGCTACGGCATGGGGCGCTCGCATTTCTGCGCTTGCAGGTAGCACCGCACTTCCCATAACGTGAACGTCAAGTGGGAGCTTATCGAGAGGAGAGTCGGCATGTCCGATCTGGAAACATTCCGTAATGAGACACGTGCCTGGCTGGAGGCAAACTGCCCGGAAGAAATGCGCGAGCCCGTGCGTGACGAAGACGATGTCTATTGGGGCGGCCGCCGCGCCACATTCAAGAATGATGCACAAAAGGCTTGGTTCGATGCCTGCCTCGCCAAAGGCTACACCGTTCCGGCGTGGCCGAAAGAGTATGGCGGCGCTGGCCTGAACCCCGCCGAAGCCAAAGTGCTGCGTCAGGAAATGAGCCGGATTAACGCTCGCCCGCCGCTCAGCTCCTTCGGGATCTGGATGCTTGGCCCAGCCTTGCTGCATTTCGGCACCGAAGAGCAGAAAGTGCATTTCCTTGGCCAGATCGCTCGCGGTGAAATCCGCTGGTGTCAGGGCTATTCGGAGCCAGGTTCGGGCAGCGATCTCGTTTCGCTTCAGACGTTTGGCGAAGACAAAGGCGATCATTGGGTCGTCAACGGTCAGAAGGTATGGACCTCCTACGCGGATCAGTGTGACTGGATTTTCTGTCTCGTCCGCACTGATAAGGAGAACAAGTATCAGGGCATCACCTTCATGCTGTTCGACATGGAAAGCGAAGGCGCTTCGACCAAGCCGATCAAGCTGATCAGCGGGAATTCGCCGTTCTGCGAAACCTTCATGGACAATGTGAAGGTGCCGAAAAGCTATGGCGAAGGCATTCCGGCCTATGTCGGTGAGATCAATCGCGGCTGGGATGTGGCGAAGTACCTGCTTGGCCATGAGCGCGAGATGATCTCTGGCGCTGGCGGCGGTGACCGCACTTCGGCCATTGGCGCAGCGATGTCACGCCATGCTGCCAAGAATGGCGATGAGCTTGATCCGGTTCTGCGCGCCGAGCTCGCAATGTTTGATGTCGATGCGCTCGCTTATGGCGCCATGGGCGAAAAGTTCCTCGATGAGATCAAGGTTGGCAAGGCCCACCCAGCTCAGCCGAACATGATGAAATACGCCGGAACGGAGCTGAACAAGCGTCGTCATGAGCTGATGATGGCCACCGGTGGATCGCGCAGCCTCGAATGGGAAAGCGAAGAAACCGAAGGCGGCAAGCCATCGCGCAACTGGCTGCGGACCAAGGCAAACTCAATCGAAGGCGGTACCAGCGAAGTCATGCTCAACGTGATTTCGAAGCGCATTCTCGACCTGCCGGGCTCCTGATCCGACATCACTGACCAAATGGGCCGCTCTCGAAAAATCGGGTGCGGCCCGAATATCTAGAATTCCTGGGAGAGGAACCCCAATGCCCCTTTATCACGACGAAGATCAGGCGATGCTGGCCGATACGGCCACCAGTTTCATGGCCGAAGAAGGCAACATCGCGAAACAGCTGCGCCACTGGCGTGATCGCGATTGCCCCGATGGATTCGGCCACGATCTGTGGAAGCAGATGGCCGAAATGGGCTTCACCGGCATGCTGGTGGGCGAAGATGATGGCGGATTGGGTATGGGCCATGTCGAAGCCGGCATCGTGCTCGAGGAGATTGGTCGTAATCTGACGCCGTCGCCGTTCCTCACCTCGTCCGTGCTCGCAGCAACGGCGCTCAAACATGGTTCGAACGACCTTAAGGGTCGGTATTTGCCGGGCCTGATCGAAGGCGAGAGCGTGTTTGCCGTCGCGGTGGATGAAACCGCCAAGCACCGCCCGCAGCGGATAACCACGAAGGCAGAGAAATCGGGCAACGGGTTCAAGCTGACCGGGTCCAAGAGCTTTGTGATTCAGGGCGCGAGCGCTGACATGCTTGTGGTCGCGGCGCGCACCAGCGGCGCGGATGATGACGATGACGGCATCACCTTGTTTGCCGTGCCGAAAGACGCGGCGAATATGAGCCATGACGCGGTGCGTCTGGTCGACAGTTCGGTCGCCACGCACACCAAGTTCGACGGTGTCGAGCTCGATGGCGATGCCGTGATCGGTGACGTTGATGGCGGACGCGAAATCCTGAATGCCATGTTGACCGCAGGCCGGATTGGCGCGGCGGCCGAAGGCGTCGGTGTCGCACGCGGGGCGATGGATATGACCGTCGAATACCTCAAGCAGCGCAAGCAGTTCGGCAAGCTGATTGGTGAATTCCAGGGTCTGCAGCACCGCGCCAGCCACCTCTATTCCGAAGTCGAGATCGCGCGTGCTGTTGTGATCAAGACGCAGCAACTGCTCGATGGCGGAAGCGAACAAGCCGAGCTGATGAGTTCGGTTGCCAAAGCCAAGGTCGCCAAGACCGCTGGCCTCGCCGTGAAAGAAGGCGTGCAGATGCATGGCGGCATTGGCATGACCGATGAATACGATATCGGCCTCTACATGAAGCGGGACCGCGCGCTTCAGGAGTTCCTTGGCGACGCCTATTTCCACGCGAACCGTGTTGCCGAAATGAGCGGGTATTGATCATGGATATTCAATCACTTTTCAGCCTCGAAGGGCGCATCGCGCTCGTCACCGGTGGCTCGCGCGGCATCGGCAAAATGTTCGTCGAAGGGTTGCTCGCTGCGGGATGCGCACGGGTCTACATTTCCGCGCGCAAGGTCGATCAGATGCAGGAGACCATTTCTGAATTTGGCGAGGATAAAGTCATCGGCATTCCCGCCGACCTCAGCCAAATGGATGGCATTCAATCGCTTGCCGACGAGATGGCGAAGCGCGAGGAAAAGCTCGACATCCTGATCAACAATGCAGGGGCTGCATGGGGCCAGCCTTATCTCGAATTCAACGAGGCCGGTTGGCACCGGACTATGGACCTCAACGTCAAGACGCCGTTCTTCCTGACTCAGAAGCTGCACGATCTGCTGGTCGCGGCAGGCAAGGGTGATCACCCTGCCAAGGTGATCCACGTATCGTCGATCGACGGTCAGAAGATCAATCCGTGGGAAACCTACGCCTATCAGGCGTCGAAAGCGGGTGTGATCCAGCTGACCCGGCGGATGGCCGCGCGCCTGATCCAGGACAACATCATCGTCACTTCGATCGCGCCAGGCGCTTTCGCCAGCGAGATGAACAAGGCCGCTAAGAACGCGCCGGACGCCAGCGCTTCGATGATCCCGGCGAAGCGGATCGGGACCAAGGAAGATATGGCCGCGGCCGCTATCTATCTGTGCAGCCGCGCAGGTGACTATGTGATCGGCGATACAGTGACGGTTGATGGCGGCGTAGTGAACGCAGCGCTGCCTAGCATGTTCAACGATCCTGCCGGGTGAATAGCGGCAATTGAACTGTAACTTTGGAGCGTGGATGGGCGAACCTGCTTAATAGCTGAGCTATTGCAGGAGTCGTCCATGTCACACCCATCATCGTTTCGTTTGCCATTGCTCGCATTGGCTGCTGCCGTCGGTGTGACCGCGCCTTTTGTCGTCGGTGCGCAGGATGATGCACGTCCCCCTGCTCCGCCTGTCGTCTCGGATGACTTTTCCGATCTTGAAGAGGCGCAACCGGAAACTCCGGAAGTTTCTCCGGAGATGGAGGCCGTTCTTGATGAGATGAACGAGGTGATCACCGCGCTCGATGCGGAAGCGGAGCGCAGCGGCAACAACTGGCAGTTCACCATCGAAGAACGGATGATGATAGCGGTTACTGATACCAACGCTGGCCGGATGCGTGTGATTACTCCGATTGCTCCTGTTGATGCCCTGCCTGAAGAGGCGCTGATGCGGCTGATGCAGGCGAATTTCGACACCGCTCTGGATGCCAGATATGCAGTCGGTCAGGGCTTGGTATGGGGCGCGTTCATCCACCCGCTCGAAAGCCTGACGACCCGCGATTTTGCCAGCGGTGTTCTGCAGACACACACTCTTGCAGAAACATTCGGGACAACTTTTTCCAGCGGCGCGCTAAACTACGGCGGCGGCGATAGCGGCGCGATCATTGACGAGCAGCTAAAGGAGCTTCTGGAAGAGC